>JAHBUR010000009.1:0-145000 GCA_019637975.1 Bacteroidota bacterium
GACGAGACTGCCAGCAAGTCGGCGAAAACTTTGTGCGGCTCCAATGTTCCTTTCAGATATTCATATCCGGATGAGCCGCCTGTTCCGATTTTCGTCCCAATCATCCGCTGCACCATCAGAGCATGATTGTAACGCCACGCCGTGAACTGTTCATCCATTTCGATCAATGCCGTGAGTAGTCGGAACGGCGGATGAAGAATCGGCTCATCATGATAGAGTGAGATGAACAATGCAGCCACCATCGCTTTGCGGGAAAGGCGGCGTTTGTTTTCCTTCATTAACGCATCGTGGGATTTGTCATCAAGCAACGCATTCAAATCCGTTTCAGAGACACGCAATTCCTGTCCCGAGCCGCGGACCGCCTTTTCGTATTCCCCCAAAAAATCAAAATCATGAACCTCCAAAAACGGTGTCCGCTCAAGCCAATCTTGCACAACCTGAAAAAGAGAAGGCTCGATTTCTGATTGCAGAACGAGGCGTTGATGTTCCTCCGAAAGGTTCACAAAGTACGGCAAACCGGGTGTATATGTGTGACGATGAGTTGGACGGACGCCAATCCGATTCTCCACCAATCGAAATTGGTAGCTTTGAAACCCCGATGCAGGATACAGTACGTCCCGGAAATCAAGGAAGTCAAGCGCCGTCATCGTCTCAAGAACCCGGATTTGCCCGATGAGAAGTTTCTGGATTTCCGCAATGCGGTTCAGGCGGTGGACGGCAATATGAACCTGGCGTTCATCCACCTTGTTCGACCGAAATTCCCGAATGATTGCATCGAGTTCGAACAAGATTTGTTTGAACCACAACTCATACGCCTGATGGACGACGATGAACAGCATTTCGTCGTGCGCCTGAACGCCGTGCTTTGCGCTTTCAGGAAACTGGCTGTTGAGAAGCTTATCGAGTTGCAGGTAGTCGCCGTAATAGAGTGATGTTCGTTTCATGCTGTGCAAGATTCATGGTTGAGATTGGGGAGGTGCAGTAGGAAAAAGAAAGTCTGTGACAAAATCAAGAACGAACTTCGCTGAAATACATGCGACCGTCAATAAAAAGGGACTCGCAAGAGTCCCTTTTTGATCCACCTCATCATTCCGGAAGCTATTTCATGAGCAGAAGTTTCCGGGTTTCCACAAACGAGCCTGTCTGCAGTTTATACAGATACATGCCGCTTGCGAGACTTCCAGCGTCAAATCTTGCTTTGTACGAGCCTGCGTTGAGGTTTTCCGAAACCAGTTTCTGAACTTCCCTTCCGAGCAAATCGTACACGGTCAGCCTTACAAACTCACTCTTCGGAATTGCAAATTCGATTGTGGTTGTTGGATTGAACGGGTTAGGATAATTCTGCTTCAGAACATACACATCAGGAACTCCGGCATTTGTCGGGCGTACATCCGTCGGTGTTGCATTGTAGCGATCATAGAATAACTTCCGTTGTCCGCCATCTATGCCAACCCAAATCACGCCCACTTCGGCATCGACATCATAGTACTCGAACACTGTCGGAATATAGTCGTTTGGTGACCAAACGGGAGGATGGTCGCTCAAGCGAATCCGGCCGGAGACTGTTGTCGGGGCAGATTGGCGGAGAAAAGCGTACATGATCTTGTCGGTGTTGTTGTTTACAGTTGCGCCAAGACTGTCTGCATAGTAGATGAAATCCACACCGCCGCCCCCGATGGTGTAATTCCTGAAGTCAAACCAGTATTCGTCGATATTCGCATTCCCGGCAACGAGGAATGGAGCCCCGAACGTGACTCCCGCGTCCGTACTCACGCGCGCTTCAATATCCATTGAACCCGTGAGTCCCAGTGTATTAAACAACCACACCACATTGCCGAGTTTTACAGACCCGAATTCTGTTCGATAATTCGTGGTATCGATGTTGACATTCGTAAATCCCGCCGAAGCAATTGTACCCGGAGCGGTTTCTCGATAGCGGGCCTGACGGATAATGGAGCGAGCCGTATCGGCCTTCACAGGGCCGTAGTAGTTGATAATCATCGTGTCGGTCGCTACAGGGTTGAGGAACAGCCTTGGGAACGCGCCAGCAGATGAGAGAAAGATTCTCTGGGACCAGGTCTCTCCACCATTGGAGGAACACGCCGCACGGATATCATTGTTGTAGTTTGCATCCCAGAACAAGTACAGCCCCCCTGTACTGGAAGTGGCGACGTCGAAATCACGAATTCTGGTTGAATCGAGGACTCTGATTGTCGGCGTCTCCACATTCCAATATCGAACAACACCTTCTGCCAGATAGAACAGGTAGATCGAATCGTTTGCCGTACGAACCAGCTTCGTTTTGTTTACCCACCGGGCAGGTGAAATGGATGTAAACAGCGTCCACGTATCTCCAAAATTCGTCGTCTTGTATATCACCGTTGAACGGCCGGAAACGATAGTAGTATCAGGAACAGCAACAAACGCAATGCCGTTGCTTCGTCCGGCAGCCGATGGACGACCGAGCGGTTCACTGTTAACGATAAGCACATCATTTCCCCACTGCGGGGTGGTCACCGGAGTGAATCCGTCAAGTATTGGAACCACTCTATCGGAGTGATCGATCTCTTGTGACCAAGATGGTAAAGCAATCAGACACAACGATAGAACTGCAACAGCAAGTAGAGTCAGCCGCATAGAACCTCCTTGTTTTGGTTGGTAAGAAAAGAGTCAGTGCTTGCCCAGGAAAGGGATTTCTTCGAGGTGTGTTGTCAGCCGATGCTCTTCCTCGGCACACACAGGAGTGTATCGACTATTAGGGTGAAAAGCAATAACCGTTATACCATCATAGCGTCAATGTGTGACTCAACACTTGCCGCAAGCGCCTCAAGATTGTACCCCCCTTCCAAAACAGAAACAACGGGCGCAACATGCTTCACAAGCCTTGTGAACCCGGCAAATGATTTCTCCGTCAACCTCATCCCTCCAAGCGGATCATCCTTGTGCGCATCGAATCCGGCGGAGATGATTAGCAGTTCGGGGCTGAATTTTTTAAGCGCAGGCACCACTTCATCCGTAAAGGCTTCGAGATAGCGATGTTCTCCCGTTCCGGCGGGGAGCGGGATGTTCAGTGTGAAGCCCTTCCCCTCTCCAATTCCATTCTCATCTCTCGCTCCCGTTCCGGGGTAGAACGGATACTGGTGAAGACTGATGTAGAACACCGTCGGGTCGTCCTCAAAGATGTGTTGCGTGCCGTTGCCGTGATGAACATCCCAATCGAGGATTGCCACCTTCTTCACTCCATGCGTGCGTTGCGCGTAGCGTGCACCGACGGCAACATTGTTGAAGAGGCAGAATCCCATTGGCCGGTCGCGCCCGGCATGATGTCCCGGCGGACGGACGGCACAGAATGCCGCGTTTACATGTTTCGTCATTACGGCATCAATGGCGTTGTTTACGGCCCCGGCAGCGAGGAGGGCTGTGTCTAAAGATTCCCGAACTGCATGCGTATCTCCCTCATCCAGCACGCCGCCGCCTTGCGCACACACCTCCTTGATATAGCGTAGATGTTCTTCAGTGTGTACGGCCCGAATATCTCCAGTACTCGCAGAAGTTGGTTGAATGTGCGTGAGCATTTGCCACGTTTGCGTCTTCTTCAAATACCCGAGCAAGTGCCGTAACCGTTCCGGCCGCTCCGGATGTCCTTCAGGTGTGCGGTGATTCAAAAACGTATCACCGGATACAAAACCGATAGTCTTCATGTGACAGTTCGTCAAGAACGTGGGTTCAGCAAAAACAGATTCCAAATTGGACAGTTATGCTTGAACTTTTTTCTGTTTGTGATACAAGATAACAAGCATTTTCAGAATTTCCACGTAATTACCGGGTAGTTTTTCAACTCGCAACAGGAAACAAATCAGCACAATGAAGTTCTCGACGAAGCTTATCGGGGGAAAGCTCGTCAGGCGCTACCGTCGTTTTTTGGTAGATGTACAGCTTGATAGTGGTCCCGTGGTAACAGCACATTGCCCGAATTCAGGAACGATGGTCGGTTGCTCGGCTCCGGGCAGCCCGGTATTGTTATCGGAAAGCAAAGATCCGCATCGACGCAACGCCTACACGTGGGAGATGATCCGGATGAACGGCACGTGGGTCGGCATCAATGTCGCAATCCCTCGCAGGGTTGTTGCGGAAAATCTTCGCGCCAAACAAATCCCTTCCCTCAAGCATTACACCGAACTGCTGCTCGATGCAGAATATGGCCGCGGCAATAAAGTGGATATCATGATGCACGGAAACGATCAGAACGTGTTCATGAACATCCATCATGTTGCGTGGGCGGAGAACGGCGTTGCGAAATTTCCCGAAACACCCAATGCCCGCGCACGAAAGGGATTGAAAGACCTCACGGAAATTGCTGCGCAGGGTCATCGTGCTATAGCGTTCTTTTTTATTCAGCGTGAAGATTGCGATTTTTTCTCCGATGCTGTTGACATTGACCCGGAGTTTGGAAACCTTTTCAGGGAAGCCGTGAAAACGGGCGTGGAAATCATGGCGTACAGGGCACGAATCACTCCCGACGAGATATCACTCGGCGTCCCGATTCGAGCTTTGGTTGATGAGCAGGCAGCCGCGTAGAGAACCTGGAGTAGCAACACTCATTGCTGTCCAATGACCTTCCTCCCAAGCCAACTTGAAGAAATCCTGGCTGAAATAATTGACGGACGAATCGTCAAACGCGCAAAGCACGAGCTGCGCTGGAACTCGCGTGATGTTTCGCTGGAGTTCATTGAGGTACTGAAACAACGCGGCTATGCGCCTGTCACGGTTGCGGGTGTACACGTAACTCCCGGCGAACGCGTTCCCGCGTTTTATCTCGACAATGCATGCGCGTATTTCGGTTGGATTTTTTGGGAAAAATTTTCCCAACTCAAACTCCGCAAACTGTTCGGTTCGGTCGTTCGTAACGGAAAAGGCGACTGGGCTGTTCAGATTTCCGACAAACGCAACACCATTATCTACGCCAACCCATCTCTCAAACTCGAAATGGACATCGAAAACCCTTCGGGGTTCTGAAGCCGGTCCCACCCAGGTCAAACAAGCAGAGTACCCGTCGGCTGCGTATATTGCCATTGTCAGATACTTCACTTCATCGAGCATATGCCCGAACTCCCCGATCTTCTCTACATTAAAAACCATCTCGACAGAAACGTCTGTCGCCATACCATCACAAAAGTTGACATCAACCAGCCGGTTGTCCTGCGTGTTGCCGTTGAAGGGAGATTTGGCGATCTGCTTACAGGCAAGACAATCACATCATGCACAATTCACGGCCCGTTTATCAAGCTTGACTGTTCGGGCGATCTCGATCTTGTGATGAACCTGATGTTAGCCGGGAAATTGCAGCATCAACGACAGCATGAAAAGGGGGCCGGACATCTCTGTTTCTCGCTATTCTTGAACGACGGTTCGAGATTGAATCTGTGTGATGAACAGAAAATGGCAAAAGCATACCTCGTGCGGCATGGCGAGTATGCAGCCATTCCGAAGTATCGTGAGCAAGGCGTCGATATCATGTCTCCGGTTTTCACGCTTCCGTTGTTTGTTGAATTGGCAAAGAAACACACACGCAAGCAGGTTCGAGTGTTCCTTAACGACCACACTATTCTCAGCTCCATCGGCAACGCGTATGCAGACGAAATTCTGTTCGAAGCAAAGATCCATCCCAAGACATTCGTTGCCAGGCTCCCGGATGAAGTACTCGATCAACTCTATCACTCCATTCTCTCCGTCATGAAATGGGGGATCGAACAAGTTGAATCGGCCGCGCAACCGATTCATATCAAAGTACGTGACCACATGAACGTCCGCAATCGCAAAGACCAGCCCTGCCCCCGTTGCGGAACAAAAATCCGCCGTGAAGGCGTTAGGGGATATGACGTCTTTTTCTGCCCGAAGTGCCAAGCGCCGACGAGAAAGTCGTTTATTGATTGGAATCCAACGTAGAAATCTGTTCATTTATAGGAGCCGCTCATTGAGAACGCCGGAGTTTCGCAGCGAGATTCCGCTTGCGGTAGATGTCGGTGAAGAATGACGCGCCGCAGCTGTCCGCCATTCATCAATTGTGTTACTGAAAGGAATCACGCATGAAACAACGCACCGTTGCATTTGTTCTGACAACATGTTCGCTCGCCCTCGCCTCCTGTACTTCCCGCGAAGGCTCAGACACGCCGGAACCGGGAGCAGTCAACGTCCTGAATCACGTAACCACACATTCCCTTATGGGACACATCCGGTTTCTTTCGGATGATCTCCTCGAGGGACGCGGCCCGAACACTCGCGGCGACAAGCTCACGCAAACATACATCGCTTCGCAGATGGAGATGCTGGGACTGCAGCCGGGTGGCGACGACGGTACGTACCTGCAGGCCTTTCCGATGGTATCCACAACGGTTGATCCATCTATTACTCTTACCTTCACGCACAAGGGCAAGTCGATTCAATTGCGGAACCGCGCCGAGTTCGTGGGCGTTGCGGGGCGACAGCAGGAACGGGTGGAAGTGAAGGATGCTGAGCTGGTGTTTGTCGGCTACGGCATCGAAGCTCCCGAGCAGGAGTGGGATGATTACAAGGATGTTGATGTGAAAGGGAAGATTCTGCTGTTCATGAACAACGATCCCGCGGGGGACGATCCGGCATTCTTCGGCGGCGACGCCCGCACGTATTACGGACGCTGGACGTACAAGTACGAGATTGCCGCGGCGAAAGGAGCTGCAGGAGCAATCGTGATTCATACCGACGAATCGGCCGGATACGGCTGGAACGTTGTGGAGAATTCGTGGAGTAGGGAACGCTTCGCCCTTGCAAATGATCCTGCGGGACCATCAACGCTGTTCAACGGCTGGACGACATCCGCCGCCACGGAAAAACTCCTCAGTCTTTCAGGCCATTCGCTTGACGAGTTGATGAAAAGCGGCGAGAGCAAATCCTTCACGCCCGTACCGCTCGGCATCACGATGTCAACAGTCGTCAAGACGACAATCAAAACCGCGACGTCGGCAAACGTTATCGGCGTACTTCCCGGACGCGACCCGGTACTGAAAAACGAAGCGGTGGTGTTCACGGCTCATCACGATCATCTCGGAATCACCGCCCCCGTGAACGGCGATTCCATCAACAACGGCGCAATGGATAATGCCACCGGTGTGAGCGCCTTGCTGAACATCGCTGCCATGTTCATTTCGTTGGATGAGAAACCGAAACGCTCGATCGTTTTCGCTGCCGTCGGTGCGGAGGAATCCGGCACACTCGGGTCCGAACATTACGTTCTCAATCCATTTTTTCCGATGAGCAAGACCGCAGCGAACATCAACATCGATGGCATGAATGTTCTCGGCAAAACGGGCGACGTTATAATGATCGGTTACGGAAAATCGAGTATCGACAAGATTCTCACGGATGTCGCGGCATGGCAGAAACGCATCGTGAAGCCGGATCAATTTCCCGAGCAGGGGGCGTTCTATCGTTCCGATCAGTTCAACTTCGCGAAAGCCGGCGTGCCGTGCATGTATCTCCGGGCCGGCCTGGACTACATCGGCAAGCCTCCGGAGTTTGCGCAGGAGAAAGTACGCGAGTACGTCAGAACCCGGTATCACCAACCTTCGGATGAGATTACGCCGGATTGGGATTTGAGCGGCGCTGTGGAAGATATTCAACTGACGTTTCTTGTCGGGCACAACATTGCCAACCGGAAGGAAACCCCCCGCTGGAACGCCGGTGATGAGTTTGAAACTGCGCGGCTCAAGTCGCTCGCCGAGTAATTGAATAAAGGGTGTTCCTGTGGTATATTTATGATGAAGTTGAACCGCTTCCAGCCCATTACAATATGCCACAGGTGACCTCATGACACTACAGGACGTTCTGCACGAACATTCCAACTCCATCATCAATGAAGCGATGGTTGCGCTGCAACGATCCCATTTGACGAACTACGAAAAGGCCGGGCCCGATCATACGCACCAGCGAATCAAGGCATTGTTTGTTCTTGCCGTTCGCGGCATCAAAGAGCGCAACGTCGGACCCATGATTGCCCACGCCAACACTATTGCCGAAGAACGCTTCAAAGCAGGATACGATCTGTCCGAGGTCCAGACGGCATTCAATGTCTTGGAGGAAACAATCTGGCGCCATATTATCAAGAACGTTCCCGCCGCTGATCTTGCTGAGGCGCTTGGGCTGGTCTGCACGGTGTTGGGTGCAGGGAAAGATGCGCTTGCGCGAAGCTACGTCTCTCTCGCCAGCAAAACAAAGGCGCCATCTCTTAATCTTGAATCACTGTTCACAGGAACTGCCGGGTAAGAACCTCCGGCATTCTTCTCCATCAATCCGAAGGATTTATCATGATCAGAACTATCTCCGATTTTGAACATCTCTGGTCTGCGGAAATCGAGAATACGCAGAAAGTCTTCAAACATCTCACCAATGAATCGCTGACCAAAGTCATCCATCCCGATGTGCGAACGCTCGGCAGGATTGCGTGGCACATTACGATTACCATTCCGGAAATGTGCGGCAAGATGGGATTGAACCTCGCCGGACCGAAAGAGAACGATCCGATTCCTGCAACGGCAAAGGAAATTCTCAAGGGCTACAGCGATGCCGCAATTTCTCTTCTCGAAGAAGTGAAGAAGAATTGGAAAGATGAAACGCTCGAGGTCGTGAATGATATGTACGGAGAAAAATGGAAGCGCGGCTTCACCCTGGAAGGATTCGTCAAACACGAAATTCATCATCGCGGAGAGATGATTGCGCTGATGCGCATTGCCGGTTTGGCTGTTCCCGGCCTGTACGGCCCGACACGCGAGGAATGGGCACAATACGGGATGCCGCCACCGGAGGTGTGACAACAAGTCCAAACATTCGAATGACACTTCTCCGCCTCATCATCTTCACCCTACTCGTTCCAGGTACGGTTGCCGTTTTCGCCCCCTACTGGATTCTCCAGATGTTCCCCGGGAAATTCGATATAGGAGACTGGCGCTTCGGCGGGATGTTTCTGATGATTGATGGACTTGTCATGTACATCTTTAGCGCGCTTGCCTTTTTGAGAGAAGGCGGTGGGACGCCGGCAATGTGGTTTACCAGAGTGTTCAGCTTTTTCATTGGCGAGGAACCGGCAAAGCTCGTTCGCGGAAAACTGTATCAATTCAGCCGGAACCCGATGTACGTCAGTGTTCTCTTGTTCATTATCGGCGAAGCGCTGTGGTTCGGGTCTGGTGTGTTGCTCATCTATGCCGCCATTGTCTTGTTGTTCTTCCACCTCACGATTGTGTTCATTGAAGAACCTCATCTGCGAAAGAAGAATGGCGCCGCGTATGAGGAGTACACTCGAACCGTTCCGCGGTGGTTCGGCTTCCGAAAAAGGCAATCATGAAGCCCAACCCCAAGGATCACTTCTCAAAACAATCCGCCGAGTACGCCGAATACCGTCCCCGATACCCGAAAGAACTGTTCGCCTATCTTGCCTCGTTGACAAGTGAACATGAGCTTGCCGTTGATTGTGCCACGGGAAACGGGCAGGCAGCTGTCGGACTTGCAGACTATTACGGTCGCGTTGTTGCCCTTGATCAAAGCCCCCAGCAACTTGCACATGCTCCGCGCCATCCCCGCATCACATATCAGATTGGAAAAGCAGAGGCGCTCGGCGTTGCACCGCACACTGCAGATCTTGTCGCAGTTGCCCAAGCGCTTCATTGGTTTTCGCTCGACGAGTTCTATGCTGAAGCGAGAAGAGTATTGAAACCTGCCGGCATACTCGCGGTGTGGACGTACGGTATCAACTGCATCTCGCCGGAGATCGACACTCTCGTCCGCGAGTATCACGACAAGGTTCTCGAAGGATATTGGCCGCCCGAACGCTCGCACATTATTGATGGCTACCGTTCACTCCCATTTCCTTTTCGGGAACTCACGCCACCTGCAATTGAAATGCAGGCGGAATGGACTTTGGAGCAGTTACTCGGGTACTTGCGATCGTGGTCAGCGACGCAGCGGTATATCACTGCCACGTCGAAGAATCCCCTGAATCTCATTGAGCGCGCCTTGCGGAAGGAATGGGACACAGGCCGAAACACAAAGAGAGTTTTCTGGCCTTTGACGCTGAGGATAGGGGTTGTCGGTGAGCATCCCTCCGCGGGAGGATGAATCATTCACCTTTCCAATCCACTTCTTTCACCTCGCAGAGCACGGAACCGAGGTCGTTAAACAACACCTTCTCCGGATATGACGGCACGGGTAGGTCGAAGGCATACTGCTCCCCCGCTATCAAAACGCGGCTGCGATATGCCCGATCATCCGATAGCCTCACCAGCACATTCACATACGCACGAAAGTCGGGGGGAACATTCTCCTGTTTCACGCGAAACTTCACGATGAATTGCCCGTCAGGCGCCGGGAAGGTTTTGTGCGAGAACAGATACCGGGGGACCTTGTTGTTCTTCACCCATTGCTCGAAAAACCAGCTCATGTCATCTCCGGCATACTTCTCGACAACGCTTTGGAAATCCGCTGTTGATGCTTTCTTCCCTTTGTATGTGTGATAGAATTCGCGCATCATATTTACAAAGCGGCGCTCATTCATAGTGTTGAGATCCAGAAGAAGAACGCGGAGCATGTGAAGCACAAACGCTCCCTTCTGGTACACAATCAATCCGTAATCGTTGGGATGTCCCCGGCTGCCAAGCCACACAGGATCCGATTCAACGCCGTCGCCAAAAGCAAACTTGCGATTGTTGATGATTCTTTGTGCCGCTCGCTCAAGGAAGGCGTAGAACAAAGTATTGTCGTTCAGCAGGGATTGCATGTACATAAGACTGAAATATTCCGAGAATGCCTCGCTGATCCATGTGTCGTGGTAGGACTTCGTCCCTACTCCCACACCCCACCATTGGTGTGCAAGTTCATGTGCGCGATAGATCTGAAATTCTGACAGTAGCTTGTTGTGGTCCAAACTCGATGCCCACGACAAATGGACAAGGCCGGGAAACGCCTCACCATGCAATCCGACAATTTCCGTGGCAGCGAGTTGCGAGAATGGATACTCACCAAGTAATGAGTGGTAGAATCCGACTATGGATTCGAGGTCACGCCCAAGTGTTACCGGATCCCATACATGACGCGTCGGCCTTCTCGATTTTTCAAAGACAAAAAGCGTCAAGGGAGGAGCTTCCTTGGGGACCAGCCTGATTTCGGTAAAAAACCCCACGCTGAAGGAGGCCGAGCCGTTTGTAGGTTGCGCAGTCACCCATCGTGATGTCGTCATGTCTCCCTGTGTTGATTCGGAGATACGGTTTCCTATGCTGACAAACTTGTACTTTGACGGATAGTGAAATGTCAACTCGAACGAAGCTGCCTCGCCGCTTCGATGCCGCGGGTACCACGTTATGGAAGACCGCAAGGGAATATACGGGTTGATCCGTCTTTCCAAGAGATCGCCGCCATATGATACTGTCAGGGAACAAAGCTCGTTCTGTGCCAACGTCTTGGGGGACTTGATCCACAAGAACGGGTTCTTATCGCCCTTGAAAAAAGGAAGGGGAGTCCCATCTCCCCACATCACCGATCTCACTTCCAAATCGTGATACAAGTAGAACTGAAACCACTGTTCGTTTTCTACCCGCGCGGAAAACCGGACCTTGGCCACCGCATTGAAATCGAGATTCTTGCTGATCGTTGATTCAATGGCGTATGATTGAATGTTCAGCCCGCTCTTGCTTTCGTCATCACGTATCAGCGATTTTTCGTATTCGTGCTTTGTGTGAAACTGTGTCAGCGATTGGAAGGCGCTCCACGGCAATCCAATAACGCTTTGCATGAAATGCACTTCCTCTTCCTGGTAGGGATCGATCATGAAGAATTTCGGGTGGAACTTCTCGAAGCTGAAGTGGGCATAGAACAGCTCATTCCGTCTTCCCTCCAGAAATGTTTTTATGAATGAACTGTGGAAATATTCTCTATCCTTGTCACTCAGGAATGACATTGCGTGCTGCATTCTGCTTTTAATGTCAAAAGGAAGTCTTCGGTCTTCAAAGGCAAGTTGAGCCGTCAACTCTTCGTACGTGCTGTCGGCAAACATCATGAAAAGAAAATTGAATCTCTCGTCTGCGGATTCCTTTTCATAAACACGTTGCAGGCGTCCACGCTCGATATCCGTCGGGGGTCTGAGCGTAAACCTTCCTTTCCCGAAAAACAGTGCGGCACAGTACCGCTGTTGCACAGGTTTACAAAAGTAGAATGTTCCGTCTTCAAACAGAAAAATGCCTTCGTCGCGACGCACCGTCAGTTGTGAAACGGGCGCAATCTTATTATTGTCAACCGAAAGAGTGAGAAACTCATCGAGAAGTCTGGAATACTCGTTCGGCGTTTGCGGGCGAGCGGCATCGGCACCTGTTAGCAAAAGAACAACACTTAGTAGAAACATCCGACAAGCAACAGTCAGAGAACGATTCGACATGGCAAGATCCTCCGCAAGTTCCATGTGATTGTGACGGATTGTGTGCAGGTCAAATGCGTCAAGCGTGAAGTGCCGTCTTTGCATTTGGCCTTTTCCAGTAGTAGCAAACTACAGCTTTGATATTCCAAAGTCAACAAAACCGAGAAGGGCGCCCTTGCCGTCAAGATTCTCCCTTCTGACAGTGGCGCTTTAGTTTATTGCCCTTCAACAACCTGTTTGTGTCCACTGTCTCGGAGTACCGGTTTGCGAAACTACACACAGGGAGAGTAAAAGACGGGCCCCTTCAACGGATTGATTCGAAGGAAAGCTTTGCGTATTATGAAGCAGGATGCAGAACGATCACCGCCACCCGTTCTTTCGTGAGCCCGTTAGCGGTCTGACCCATGCGGCGGGCACTCTCCTCTCGGTTGCAGGAATCTTGGTACTTATCAGCTCTGCCGCTGCTGCAGGAAAAGCCACGCATGTGCTGGCATTTGCCGTGTATGGCGCGAGTCTGATACTTCTGTATGCCGCAAGCGCCTTGTACCATCTTCTACCGGTGTCGGAAAAAGCAATCGCCGTTCTTCGCCGTATCGATCACATGATGATCTATATCCTTATCGCCGGAACCTACACGCCCGTATGCCTCATCGTGTTGCCGGAAATGTGGGGACTCGGCATGCTTATTCTCATTTGGACACTTGCCGCCGCGGGAATTCTCTTCACGTTGTTTTGGATGAACGCTCCGCGCTGGCTTTACACCGCCCTGTACGTTGCAATGGGATGGTCTGCCGCGGTCGCCATTGTTCCTCTTCTGCAGGCTCTTCCGACAGTAGGGCTTCTCTGGCTTCTGGCCGGAGGCGTGTTCTATACAGGCGGCGCTGTTATGTATGCGATGAAAAAGCCTGACCTTATCCCCGGTTGGTTGGGCTTTCACGAAATCTGGCATCTCTTTGTCATGGCGGGGAGTTTCTGTCATTTCATGATGATGCTGCAATCCATTCTGCCAATGGCAGGATAGTTCACCAGGGGAGATGAGTCTGAAAAGAACGCCCGGTTTTTTGCTCGCGATGTTCATCGTCGTCTCATCCGCAACAATCGGACAAACACATTCGCCTGAAGCGGAGAGGTTCCTTTTGTCGTTACCGGCACCGGCTCTTGACGCCGCGGAAGCGCTCACTCGTTGTCCGGATCAAGTAGATACCTTGATGCAGTCGTTTCTGGCTGAACTCACACATCTCGCCGCCGCGGATACTGCAAGCATCCCTTCGGCTTATGACGAATGGCGTTTCCATACAAAATACCTTGCGCATCATCTGACTCAACTTGAGCGGGAGATATTTGCCGCAGGCGAGCAAGTTGACAAGGAAATCTTGTCGTGTCCCAAGGTCGGGAATGCAAAAGGTCAGAGCGTTTTTGAGCCGGTATGTGTTCAAACGGCAGAGCGAAAGGGACACCGGCATCGCGTTGCCGCAGTCGATCATTACCTTTCCATGATTCATACAATCTGGCCGGAGTTTATGGGAGAGATACGCAAGCTTGTGCATCGCACCGGCAGTTGGCAGATTGTCTTGAATACCTCGACAACTATTGCGAGGATTACAGAGACTGCCGCCCAGTATTCCCGATAATAACAACATTCACAAGCCACGAGGATGAGCCATGAGAACAGCTGTATTGCTTCTTCTTGTTCTTGCGCATGTATCGCACGCGCAAGAACGGCATTCGCGTCCTGTTCACACCTACTCGATCGTCGCACGGGATACGGTAACGGGAGAGATGGGTGTTGCCGTTCAGTCGCATTGGTTCAGTGTCGGGTCGCTGGTGACGTGGGCAGAGGCAGGAGTTGGTGCAGTCGCCACGCAATCGTTTGTTGATCCGGCGTACGGTCCTCTCGGACTTGACTTGATACGGGCAGGGAAGACGGCGCACCAGGCGTTGAATTCGCTTGTGTCGACTGATGAAGGAAGGGATGTCCGGCAAGTTGCCATGATTGATGCGAAGGGAAATGTAGCCGCGCACACGGGCAGCAAGTGCATTCAAGGCGCGGGGCATATTGTGGGAAACAACTACTCCGTGCAGGCAAATCTGATGTTGAACGACAACATCTGGCCAGCAATGTCGAAAGCGTACGAAAGCGCCACGGGTGATCTTGCAGAACGAATGCTTGCCGCACTCGATGCTGCTGAAGCTGAAGGCGGCGACATACGCGGAAAGCAATCCGCCGCAATTCTGATTGTCAAAGCACAATCCACGGGGCGCCCGTGGGCTGATCGTGTGATGGAGTTACGAGTTGAAGATCATGAGGAACCATTGAAAGAACTGCGGCGACTCGTGAACGTTCATCGCGCGTATGAACACATGAACGCAGGCGATCTGGCGGTCGAACACGGAGATATCGACGGCGCATTACGTGAATACAGTGCTGCAGAGAAAATGTTTCCCGACAATCTTGAAATGAAATTCTGGCATGCCACTGCCCTCGTAAATGCGGGGCGCGTTAAAGAATCTCTCCCCATTTTCCAAGAGGTGTTTTCTAAAGATCCGAACTGGGCAACGCTCGTTCCGCGTTTACCCGCTTCGGGGACGCTGATTGCCGACGAAAAGACAATCCAGGAAATCCTCTCCGTCGCGCCGAGAAAGTAGCTCCAATCAACCTGATTTCTAAACTACATCCCACACTTATATGACTGAACCTAAACAAAGCATTCTCCGCTCCTTCCCAAGGGTATTCTGGGTCGCCAACATCATGGAGCTATTTGAACGAGCCGCGTACTACGGACTCAACTCTGTTCTTGCAATTTATCTCACCAACTCCATAGCAGAAGGCGGACTTGGTTTCTCTGAGAACTCCGTCGGTTTTTTGCAGGGACTCATTTACGCCTTTACTTACATAATCCCGATTCTTGGCGGTGCATTGGCAGATCGGTACGGATACAGAAAGATGCTGCTTGTCGCATTCTCGCTTCTCGCAACAGGCTACTTCCTCAGCGGACAGGCAAGCACGTATGGTGTTGTGTTTGTTGCCCTGCTGGTAATGGCCACCGGCGCGGGTCTCTTCAAACCGATCATCTCCGGAACTCTTGCGCGCTCGACGAACGAATCAAATTCCGGTTTCGGCTTCGGTGTGTACTACTGGATGATCAACCTCGGCGCATTCATCGCCCCGCTCGTTGTCAATTACATTAAAGGCTTTTCGTGGAATTACGTCTTTATTGCCTCATCGCTATATTGCGCATTGATGTTGCTGCCGACGATCTTTCTGTACAAAGATCCGCCGAAGCCGGAAAATACCAAGAAGCTGAAGGAGGTACTCAGCGGTGCCGCGATGGTGTTGGGTGATGCCCGTTTTATGCTGATGATTTTTGTGTATTCCGGATTCTGGATTCTCTATTTCCAGAATTTCGGTTCAGTACTCTGGTTCCTGCGCGACTTCATCGACCCGACGCCGGTCAACAATCTGTTCGCCTCTCTCGGCCTCGGGATGACGTTCGATGCGGAGTTCGTCACCATCATCAATGCCGGAACTATCATTCTCCTTCAGGTGCTGGTCAGTCGTGTCGTGAAAGATATCAAACCGCTTCCCACGATGATCAGCGGAATGGTGATAGGAGGAATCGGTTTTGTCTTTCTTGCGTACGCCTCCACCGCCTGGATTTTCATTCTCGGTATTGCCGTATTCTCCATCGGCGAAATGACGGCGCATCCAAAATATTACAGCTATATCGGACTCGTTGCGCCCGCGGACAAGAAGGCCGTGTACATGGGATATGCATTTCTCTACGGCGTCATCGGGAGCCTTGTCGGCTCGAACCTTGGCGGAGCCCTGTACGAGTCAATGTTAAAACCGCTTGCAGGCCAAACCGGCGTTGAAGATACGTACAGAAACTTCTGGCTGATGTTCGCCGTACTGGATATTGTAGCGGTGGCCGGCCTGTTGATGTACAATCGATTCTTCGTCGAAGATACGCCTGCAACCAACGCCCGCGCACGAAGCATCATGGTTGCCATCTATTCCGTGCTCATTCTTTTAGGTGGATGGTTTTTGTATGACTCGGTGTTTGGCGGAGAGGAGATAGCATACAAGACAATGGTACAAGCAGCCATCATGCTGTTGATCGGTGCCGGGGGTGTATTGATAAGTTCGAAGCATTCTCACTCACAGTGATTGTTCAGATCTTTCCATGGCAGTACCCTTTTCAGGAATTGTAGAACTCGAATCGAAATCCGCACGGCCGTCAGGACGTGATAAAAACGACAAACGAGCAGGCGGCCGGTTCGGATTCGCACGGACGATATCGCATTCGGTGAAACATTCGTCAACGGATGTGTTTATTCCCGCCAACCTCGTTGCACGGCACAAGCTCCGCACGGGAGCCTTCGTTGAAGGCACAGCAGAGGAAAAAAGAAATAAAAGCTCCGAAGCAATAGTGATTGAACGCATCAACGGTATCTCGCCTGCGGAATGGTTGACGGTGAAAGAATTCTCCGAACATGAAGTCGTTTCTCCCGACCAAGTGATTAAACTCGAGGGAGCCGATACCTCGGCGGCGGGACGGCTGGGGAAAATCCCCATGCGCGTCGTAGATTTATTCTGCCCGGTCGGGAAAGGCCAGCGCGCATTAATCGTCTCTCCTCCAAAGGCGGGAAAGACGATGCTGATGCAGCAACTTGCTCACGCCATCAGCCACAACAATCCTGATATTGATTTGCTCGTGTTGTTGATTGATGAGCGCCCCGAAGAAGTCACCGACATGCGGCGTTCCATCAAAGGAGAGGTGTTTGCGAGCTCCAGTGACAGTGAGCGGGGAGCACACGTCCGGCTTGCGCAACTCGTGCTCGAGTATGCCAAACGCAAAGTCGAAGTCGGGAAGGATGCCGTCATCCTGCTCGATTCGCTGACACGCCTTGGCCGGGCTTTCAACATCCATCAAAAAAGCAGCGGGCGTACTATGTCGGGAGGCGTTGATGCGCGGGCGCTGGAGATTCCGAAGCGGATTTTCGGCGCAGCGCGCAATTGCGAAGGAGGGGGATCCCTGACGATTATCGCCACGGCATTAATTGATACGGGTTCCCGCATGGACGAACTGATCTTTCAGGAATTCAAAGGCACCGGCAATATGGAGCTCGTCCTCGACCGCGACCTGGCAAACGAACGCATCTTCCCCGCCATGAATTTGGGATTATCGGGAACACGACGGGAGGAACTATTGTTCGGTGACACGACAACGCTGCACCAGAATTTGCGGCGCTCAATCGCCCGTATGTCGCCGCGGGACGCGATGCTTGCTGTGCACAAGCTGCTTTCGCAGTATCCGACAAATGAACTGGTACTTTCCAAGTTTTGATCGGCGGAAGCGCTTCGCCGAAAGCACCGGCAGTAACCGAATATGCAAGAAACCGTTCTCACAATCACCACCCCCGCTAACTTCCATTTCTGGCGGACAGCATACAGCCACGGCTGGTGTGACTTGCCGCCGTTCTCCCATGATACCGAGAACGAGATAATCTCCCGCGTCCTGACACTCGATAGCAAAGCCCGCGTATTGGCAACGCTTTCCGCAAGCAGGATGAAGCTGCGAATTACAACTACATCAGCCGGACCCCTCTCTTCAGCACAGAGGAAAGAAATCATCTCTCAAGTTCGTACATGCCTCAGATTAGACGAAGACTTCTCGGAATTCCACCGCGCAGCAAGGAAAATCCCCGCGTTCAGGTGGATTGCGACAACAGGTTCGGGCAGAATGCTCCGCTCGCCGACGGTCTTTGAAGATGTCGTGAAGATGATCTGCACAACGAACTGTACATGGGCGCTCACGAAAATTATGGTTGGAAATCTGGTCGGACAGTTTGGCGACAAATTCAACGGCACGCTGAATACCTTCCCCACACCTGAAGCAATAGCCGCATCATCTGACAAGTATTTGCGTAAAGAAATCAAATCCGGCTACCGTTCACCCTATCTGATCGAGCTTGCGGAACGCGTAGCATCCGGTGAACTTGACCTTGAATCGTGGCGTACATCGGACTTGCCGACAGATGAACTCTTCAAACACATGCGGCAAGTTAAAGGAATCGGCCCCTATGCCGCGGGCAACATCATGAAACTCATCGGCCGGTACGATTATCTCGGACTCGATTCGTGGGTTCGGGCGCAGTACTACAAGCAGCATCGTAAAGGACGCGCGGTGAAGGACTCGACTATTGAGAAGCACTATGAGCAGTTCGGTACATGGCGAGGATTGTTCTTCTGGCTTGAAATGACACGGTATTGGCATGACGATAAGTTCACAGCGTAAGTACTGCACATGAATGCCCGTTCACCCTTGAAGTTTCTCAGCCGCTTTCTTCTGGTTGCCGGCCCCATGTTCATTCTTCTTTCACTCTCATTTCATTTTAATGACGACGGAGATCTTCGCATTCTGTGGCGCGACAATCCGGCGTTTGCCTTGACCTTCGTCGCAGCAGGCATTGTGATGATAGGCGGCGGGTGGATGTTGTCACGCAAATTGAAACCGGAGGAGCAGCGCAACCCGATCAAGATATTCCAATCCACAAAAAGCGAAAAAGCACCATACAATATTTTTGGTGAAATGGAAACTGCCGTGCGTGCCAGGATGGGCATCGCCGTGTTCCTGACGTTCTCCATCATTGGACCCATCACTACGTTGATGAGTTCCTCAACCGCTCCGATTCATCCGTTGACTCTTCTCATCGGGACGCTTGCCTCGGGAGGAATTGGTTCCAGCTTTGTGTTCTTCGGACGGAGAAGGATCCTGCTGGTGCTTGTATTCCTGCTTTTTCAAGCAATCAACATGTCGGCCCCGCAAATCACAAGATGGGTTACGCAAGCGCGTCCGTTTCCAGCGATAGAAACCAGTCCGGAAATGACGGAACGCCTGAGGGACGTTGACGATCAGCGAAACGTTGTCGGCGCACTCGCGGTGCTTCTGCTTGTATCAGGCTACGTAACCTGGATTTTTGTTCTCAACAAGGAGGGTAACAAGCGGGTCCGGTACCAGACAGAGATTCATCTTGCCCGCGATATCCAGCAACAGCTTCTGCCCTCGGAAATTCTCCGGACATCCTCCTGCGAAGCGTTCGGAATCACCATCCCCGCTGCGGATGTTGGCGGGGATTATTTTGATTTTGTCAGAATCTCCGATGATGCGGTCGCTTTTGTTGCAGCCGACGTATCGGGGCACGGTATCGGGGCGGGCATTCTTTCCACAATGACAAAGAGCGCCCTCCGCACACAAGTACTTCACGATCCCGCTCCCATTGCCCTGCTGAATATGCTGAACGCTGTTCTTTGCCAAATCTCCGACAAGAAAACATTCGTGACACTCGGCTATGTTCTTATTGAACGGAACGCGCAGCACGCGCGAATTGCAACTGCCGGACACCCGCCGGTTATTCTGCATTCAGCGCAAGGAGGCATTCAGGAATTCCGGACGCAAAGCCTGGGTCTCGGTATGCAGTTGCAATCCAGATTCACAGAAATTTCGCACCCGATTGAAGCGGGGGATATGTTGGTTATGTATACGGACGGCGTTATCGAAGCGACGAACAAAGCCGGCGAAGAATTCGGTACGGGACGCCTTGGGGAAACGGTGGCATCCGTTGCGGACCGAAATGCACAAGAGGCCACTGAACAGATTATCGGAGCGGTCCGGGCCTTCACCGGCAGGGAAGAATTCAGTGATGACGCAACAATCGTGACTGTCAGGATTATATGATGACCAAGGAGCTGTGATCGCAGAGATTGAGAGGTTGATGAAGCTAGGGAAACAGAGGAACATCAACTCTGTTCACTATGTCCCTGCTCAGCCCGCAGTCACATCCGGCAGACCTTATCCGGCGGAATAAATACACGCGGCCCGGTATGCTGATTGATCAGGTTGATAAACTCGCGCGGGCTGTTTCTCATTATTGATGAGTGAAATATCTTGACGGGCCCGGAGAGATAGGCATGACCCACCAAAAAATTATACTCCGGCGGAAGAACATATACGGAGATGTCCGAGTAAAACAACGCTTCACGCAATGCGGGTTGGTCATGGCGGTGTTGAGGGTTCGACTCATACAACTCACGCCACCGCTCAAAAACCTTGTGCGTTCTTTCAGACTTTACAAAACCAACAACCCCGGTGTTGAACTGAGTGAACGCTGCCGGCAACTCCGGCGACTCGTAAGGGTGCATGCGAGCACCGGAGTGACCTGGAGCATGAGCGGCGGCAAATTCCACACGATCCAGAAGAACAAACAGATCCGAAATATCCCCCGCAACTAATGTGTCGGTATCAAGAAAAACATTCTTGACGTACGGGGCGTGCAAAAAGCCGTACAGCTTGTCGATAAATGAGTACCGCGGTGACCAGAGGGCAATCACCTGATCGAGCAGGCGATGGACGGAGACAAACGACTCGGGTTCATCTGTGAAAACCGTTATCCCGAGGTGTGGGTTTGTCGATCTGAGAAATTCGATCGCATCGCATGACGCCTGTCTGTGTTTCTCACCCGTAGCAACATAGAAAACACCTTGAGTTGGCACTCCCGCTCCGATTGCGTGGTCGATGTGTTCAGTAGTCATCCGGTTCATGGCCACTCAACACCCACCGCAATTGAGAATCCGTTCATCAGTCCGATATTGTAGTCAGCATTGACTCTGACCTTCCAAACGGACGCAGAAAGCCCACCAATAAAACGGGTTTGCATTCCGCTATCGAATGTCAGTTGCTGCTTATCAATGTACGGATCTGCAAAGTCGTAACGAACATCAATGCTTCCCGTCTCAAATCCGAAACCTGCATATGGTATAAGCGTCAGAACCCCGAGGGGGATGTTCTTGCTCGCGCAAAGTTGTCCGGAGAACGTCGATATTTCCAACGCCGCATTGAAGCCTTCATCGCTTGCGCTCAAGGTCAATGTTTGGTACATAAATGAAGCTGCTATATCGAACGGGACATCCACATAACGGCTGACGAGATGCCTCATGCCAATCCCGAACGAATTGACATCGCCAACATCCTCAATATTGACCTTCGGGAGAATGCGGATGATTAATTCCGTTCCGAACACCGAACCCACGGTGAGTTGCGGTGTCCCAAGAACCACAGTAGATAAGTCCTTGTAGCCTCCTATTGTCACCGACGCATCTTGCTGAATGGAATCGTAAACAGGATTGGGGACATACGGCAGACCTTTGGGTCGAATACGTCTGAGTCTGCCGGTGAATGTGTACCGTCTATCGAGACCTGCCGCCGTCGGAAGTTCGTCCGGTGAAATGTCAAGATCGCCAAGATATGTTACCCCGTTGCGCGTAAACTCGACCGTTTTGCTGTATGGTGTCGGTCTGAATGTCTTCCTTTCATCAGGAATAGTAATACCCGTCAACACGGCCTGAATACCGATATGAATTCCATCTGCAACTACCGGCACAAAGAGTCCTGCATGAACATTTGAATGCAATGCATCAACCACCGGTTGAAGGAACGGTCGCGCATTCTCACCCACAAATTGGCTGATTTCACGGGCAAATTCCTGACCCGTTGCCTGAGCAACCAGGAATAGCGGGAGTATTGCACAAACAACCGTTCTTGTGATTGTCTTCAGCGTCAAACATCCCCCATAAAACTCAAAGAACGCAATCTATACTTCTTAATCTCCCATACAAGTCCCAACTGCCCGGGCCGCAAACACGAGTTGACCATCCGGAGGAACGAGACGTTGTTTGCCGACGGCATCCTTTAGCGGCACGGTAACGACACGGTTTTGCCGGAGGCTCGAAAGAACTCCGAATTCACCGCGAGATGCAGCTTCAAGCGCAACGGTACCAAAGCGTGTGGCGAGAATCCTGTCATACGCCGTCGGGCTGCCGCCGCGTTGCACATGCCCCAAAACTGTGACACGGGTTTCGAGTCCTGTCTCCTCTTCAATTCTCTTGGCAACCATTTCGCCGATGCCGCCGAGTTGGACAGGGTCGGTTCGCTTATTGTCTATTGCCTTTACGCTGATGTCACCGCCGAAGGGTTTTGCTCCCTCGGCCACCGAGACGATGCTGAACTTGGCCCCTTTGCTTCGTTTCAAAACTGCCTCAAACAACTTGTCCCAGTGAAAGGGAATCTCCGGAATCAGAATAATATCGGCTCCACCGGCCACGCCGGCACCGAGCGCAATCCATCCGGCATACCGTCCCATTGTCTCGACAACCATAACCCGATGATGCGCCGAGGCGGTTGTCTGCAGTCTGTCAATCGCTTCCGTGGCAACTGCCCTTGCCGAGTCATGTCCGAATGTAATGTCCGTAGCGTCGAGATCATTGTCGATTGTTTTGGGAACGCCAACGACATTGAGGCCGAGATCCGAAAATTTATCGGCAATGATTTGCGTTCCGTCGCCCCCGATGGTGATTAATACATCCAGTTTGAGATCGCGGTAGTGTTCGATGACTTGTTGTGACGCGTCGACAATGCGGATGTTTTTTCCAATTCCCATAGGGAAATGGAACGGATCACCTTTGTTGGAGGTACCAAGAATGGTACCGCCCATGTTGATAATGCCTGTGACGTCACGCGGAGTCAATTCGCGATGCCGCCCTTCCACCATGCCCTCGTATCCATCGAGAATGCCAATCACTGTTGCGTTGAAATGCGCCATTGCCGGCTTCGCAACACTGCGAATTACTGCGTTCAGTCCGGGACAATCGCCGCCGCCGGTGAGTATGCCTATTCGTTTTAGTTTCATGCGTTTCCTTAAAAGTCAGGAATAATGCCAATAACAACTCTCCAGGGATCACGGCCCTGTAAAAATGCCGTATGAGAAGAGTTGTGCTTGTCAATATATGATTTTGCTTTGAATGTTGTTTGGGGCGCGCTTCTTGCGCCTCTGGTAAATCTTTTGTTTCTTATGGAAAGAAACTCCCATGACCATCGCTGAAGAATACAGAAAATCACTCAAAATGGCTGAGGCCGAAGAGATACTCGACCTCATGCTCTACCGGCCAATTGCATTCATCCTCGTAAAGCTCATCTACCGACTGCCAATCACTCCGAACCAGGTCACCTATGCAGCACTGATTGCCGGCCTTATTGCCGCGTTCGAATTCGGGCAGGGAACGGCAAATGGATTTATCTGGGGAGCAATCTGGTATGCCATAGCAAACGTGCTCGATTGCGGCGACGGCATGCTTGCCCGCCTGCAGAAAAGCGGAACGCCGCTCGGCAGAATTGTTGATGGGATTGTTGATTGGGTATCAAGCGTGGCGATCTTCTTCGGGCTTGGGCTTGGTTTGTCTGCCTACTACGGACAGCCATTGCTCTGGCTTCTGGCATTCGCTGCCGGAATGTTATCCGGCTATCACGCTATGATGTTCGACAAACGACAACAGGAATATATCTCCACCGTTCGCGGCGAACGTAACTTCATCGATCGGGAAAGTGAAAAAATCAACGCTGAACTGAACATCACAACCAATCCGGTTCGGAGACTGTTTCTTTCTGCTTATCGGTGGTATCTGACCGTTCAAGAAGGTTCACGCGAACGGCATGTTGAACTCCCCCACTATCCTCCTCAACTCTACCGCTCGTACAACAAGTCAATCATGCGGTGGTGGACATTCCTGGGGCCGACAACAAACCGTTCGCTGCTCATGATTGCCGGATTGCTCACAGCCCCTGAATGGTTCTGTTGGGCGGTGATAGTGCCGATGAACCTGTACCTCGTGTTCTTGACTCTCTGGCAAAGAGAAGTCACACGCAAACTGAACACTGCGGTAAAATCCAACCTGTTTGCGACGCCAGTTGCAGCATAGGAACATTCTGCTCTCTCCGCCGCACCGAAATGGCAACGTTTCATACACACATGTAAGGATTTTCTTTTATGGATCAGATTGTCTTGGATCGGAATGAGAACCAGTATGGTCCCGCTCCGGCTTGCTATGACGTGCTGCGTAATGCGAATCTTGAACAGCTCAGCTTGTATTCCCGCGACTTTGCCAAGGGAAGAAAGAGCGAACTTTCCCAAAAGATAGCCGACGACATCGGCATCCCGGAGGAACGGGTCCTGTTAAGCTACGGAAGTGAAGATATGCTGAAGCAAGTCGTGCATTGCTACCTGCATGAAGGAGAGCGACTTCTGCTTCCCCAGCAATCATGGTGGTACTACAAAAAGATCGCAAAGGAAGTACACGGCGCTCATGTAGAATATCCCCTGCATGAGCGGGGCAGCCGGTTTGAATTTGATGTGGATGAGATTATCAGGCTGTACCACATTCACAAGCCGCACCTCATTCTCATTGCGTCGCCCAACAACCCGACCGGCAGCACAATGCGGCGTGACGACCTTGCACGACTCATTGACTACTGCACCGATTCCTTCATCGTTCTCGATCAGGCTTACTTCGGTTTCGAGGATTCGACCAACGACCAACTGAAGAACCTGCTCGATACGCACAGCCGGCTTGTTGTGTTGAGGACCTTCTCGAAATACTATGCTCTGGCAGGCCTCCGCATCGGGTATACATGCGTCGGAACAGAATTGACCCACCTGATCGAGTTCAGCGCACGATATCTGGGCTACAATCAACTGACGGAAAAGATAGCTCTTGCAGCTCTGTCGGACAAGGCGTACTACGAACGCATCACCAACTATATGCGTGACGACAAGGCCATATTCATGCGGGAGTTCAATCAACTGGAGGGATTCAAAGCATTTGAATCTGACGCGAACTTCATGCTGGTACGTTTCCCGGTTGACCACAAGAAACAGCTGCAAGATGGATTGAAACAGCGCGGCGTAATTGTGAAATTTCTCGATGATCCCGGCGTTACGGATTGCATCCGCATCACCATTGGCACTCGTGAACAAAACGCCCGAGTGGTGGAAGCATTCAAGGACGTCGTCTTGCGTCTGCCGGCCCTCATCGAGGTTGTAAGATAATGACGGGTGTCATTCTTGCCGCAGGAATCGCGTCGCGGCTCCGACCTCTGACTAACGATCTCCCGAAATCGCTGCTTGAGGTTGGCGGCAAACCTTTGCTGCAACGCAATCTTGAATCGCTGAAAGCAAACGGCATTCGCAGGTGTGTGATGGTAACGGGGTATCTCCATGAAATGATCGAGAGATTTGTCTCAAGCCTGCAGCTCGGAATCGAGATCGAATTCATCCACAATCCTGTGTTCGATCAAACCAACAATAACTACTCCCTCTGGCTTGCGCGGCCTGCAGTTCATGCCGAGGATATTGTGTTGCTTGACGCCGATATTCTCTTCCACAACACCATTCTGACACGGTTACTTGCATCTCCTCACGTTGATGCACTTATCATGCGGGCCGACGGCTCTCTCGGGCATGAAGAAATCAAGTGTGAGGTACGTGCTGACGGATCAATAGCCCGGATCGGAAAGCACATTGAGCCGGAACGCTCGGCGGGAGAATCACTCGGGATCGAGCGATTTTCCGGCCCGACAACAGCCAAACTCTTTGATGTTCTTTCACGCCGCCATGTGCACGATGAGTTCTACGAAGCGTCCTTTCAGGAAGTAATTGACAACGGTGCAAAAATCTATGCAATTGATAGCGGTGGATTGCCTTGCATGGAAATTGATACGCCAGATGATCTCCTCGCGGCAGAAAAGCTGGCAAAAAAGTTGAAGTGACTGTGCAGAAAACGTACTCCTACGCTGCATCGGTAAAGTCGGGAGTCTCCGATGAACTCATCAACACCTATCTGATACGCCCGCTGGCTGGCATCGCTGTCCGTCTCATCTACAGTACCCCCCTAACACCAAACCATGTTACGATCGCATCGATATTCGTCGGGCTGGTTGCTGCGTATTTCTATCTCGAAGGCACGGCGTTGCACAACCTCGTCGCCGGTTTTTGCATAACGGTAAAGGATGTTCTGGATTCCGCCGACGGGCAACTGGCCCGGGCAAGACAGCAGTACAGTCGCGTCGGCCGGTTTCTCGACTCTATCGGTGATATAATTGTAAATGCTCTTGTGTTCTGCGCTATCACTGTTGCGCTCATATACGGCTCCGGTTCCGCAGCGCTGGCCTTCCTTGGCGTACTCGCATTCGTCGGCACAACTCTCCGGGTTTCCTACCACGTATTCTACCATACATCATTTCTTCACTTGAGCAACTCATACGAAGCAAACAGAGTTACGGAGGACATCACTTGCGAAGATGCGCAAGAAACGCCCATGACGCTTCGTCTCCAGCGTGTATTTTTGTTCCTGTACGGATGGCAGGATAGACTCATGGTAGAAATTGATCGTTGGTGTTACGGAAAAGGTGAACCCGATTCGAGATTCTTCAAGCGATGGTACAGCGACCGCATCGGATTGCGATTGTCGGGGTTGTTGGGGTTGGGAACGGAGTTGTTTCTCTTAATGCTGCTTTCTGTTACGAATCACCTGCAGGAATACCTTCTTGCCAACATCTTCGGCATGAACTGCATATGGGGCATTTCCGTTTTGTACCGGAAGCGTTTCCTTGCACAACAAGTCAAGGATGCACAGCATCCCGATCGCCTGTCAGGTGGTCCATAATGGCAGCATGTTGATCTACTGTAATGCCCATTTGTTCACGCAGATGGGCGGTTGCCTCCATATGATCACGGCCGAGTTGCTTCGCGTCGAGCATTCGCCGCATGGTATCGGCGTATGCCTCAACCCGGATGGAACGTTCCATAACAGCATGATCGTTTTCGCTAATACCAAGAGAGGAACGGATTGCAGCCAACAACGATGCTTCTTCGCCGGCAGGGTTGCCCTCGCTCCAGAGGTGTTTGAGAAAACTTCTGTACAATCCGACCGACTCCTTGCGTAACGTCGACCGACGTTCACTCAACGTCCGTTCTCTGGCTTCTTCCTCCCGCTTCCATGCCGTGCCCCGGTTTGTGCGTTGTTCAAACACGCGCCGCGCCTCTTCTTTGAGGTTCATGTCATTCAGGATATCCATCTCATAATCCTGGGCACGCGTGTGTGAAGGATCGATAGCGTATACGGTTTCGATTTCTGCTCGCGCTTTGTCGAATTGACGATGCCGGTAGAAATCTTCAATCTTTTTGAGAATCACATCGATCTTGCTCTTGCGAATTGCACGCTTCTCCTCCTCCTCGCGCTCTTTAAGTGTAAGTTCGGCGATTTCCTTTTGAAGCGATTCGACTTTGTGAAGATGTTCCTCCCGCCAGCGGCGGGCGCCCTCTTTCCGTTTGACCTGATGTTGACGCCCGTTGTAGATCTCCGTTTCCAACTCCTTGGCTTCGGCGTCGGTTGGATTGACGAGATAGATTTTCGTCACTTCCTTCATTGCATCCTCGAACCGACCAGCGGCAAGGAACTGCCTTGCCGACTCAAAGTATGAACGGAGTTTCTTTTGTTGGGCCAATCGTCGCCCCTCCGCGATTGCCTGACGGACCGCCTCTTCGTGGTTCTTCGTCAGAATTTCCTGCTCATCCTTGAGGCGTTCGATCTCGGCCTGCCTCAACCGTTCGGATTCTTCATCCTTTCGACGCTTTTCGGCAAGAAGGCGCTGTTCCTCCTCCTCAATTCGACGTGCCTCATGTTCTGCCTTTTGTTGCGCTTCATGCTCAATGCGCCGTCGCTCGGCTTGAAGAAGTTGTTCTTGTTCGGCCTCTACGCGCCGTTGCTCTTCCTCAATCTGTTGTTGGTATTCTTTCTCGATGCGTATTCGCTCTTCATCATCAGCCCGTTGTTTGAGTGCGCGCTCTTCTTGTTCCTTCTGTTCGGCAAGTTCAAGCTTGCGACGTTCCTCTTCAAGCCGGGCTTGCAGTTCATCTTCAATGCGCTGACGCTCGGTTTCCAGTTTCGCGGAAGCGGCACGCTCAAGACGCAGACGCTCTGCTTCAAGTTCTTCCTGTGCTTCTTCCTGAATCCGTTTCCGGGTTTCTTCTTCCAGGTACTTCTGCTTCTCTATTTCCGCCACGTGTCGTGCCTCTTCGTTGGCACGCCGTTCCTCCTCTTCGCGTTTGCGGGCTTCCTCGGCGGACTTCAGTCGCGTTTCCCGCTCGATGCGTTTACGCTCGGCCTCGAGGAGTTGCTGATGTTCCTCGGCAAGCCGTCGTCGCTCCTCTTCAATCTGACGTTTGAATTCCTCCTCAATGCGCCGGCGCTCTTCCTCCTCTGCCCGTTTCCGGACTTCCATTGCTTCGTTCTCCCGCCGGTGCTCCTCATCGAGTTTGCGTTGCTGCTCTTCGATTCTGGCTTGCAGTTCCTTCTCGATACGTCTCCGTTCTGCTTCCAGTCGGGCCTGTGCCTCAGCCTCAATCCGCTTGCGTTCCTCTTCGAGTTGCTGACTTGCCTGTTCGGCGATGAGCCGCCGGGCATTCTCTTCTTCTTCTTTCAGACGAAGTTCCTGCTGCCTGCGCTGCTCCTCTTCCTGGCGTTTTCGAAGTTCTTCCGCCTCGATGCGTGCACGCTTTTCTTCATCGTAGCGTCGGCGTTCTTCTTCAAGCTTGCGGGTTGCCTCCTCAAGCTTTCTGCGGATTTCCTCTTCGGCCCGTTTGTGGGCCTCTTCCAAATCACGTCGACGAAGTTCTTCCTCCCGTTTCCGTTTGGATTCAATTTCCGCTGATTGCTGTACAGAAGCTTCATCGAGTTTTCTACGCTTTTCTTCTCCTTTCAACGCCGCATCGATAATCTCGCGTTGACGGGCAAGTTCCTCTTCAACCCTCCTCCGCTGGTCTTCTGCACGTTGGCGCGCTTCTTCGGCGAGCTTTCGTTGCTCTTCTTGTTCTTTTCGACGTACTTCTTCTGCAAGTCGGAGCAGTTCTTCCTCCTCAGCCCTGCGCCGTGATGCTTCGGTGATTTTGCGAACTTCCTCTTCTGCAAGCCGCTTTGCATCCTCGGCTTCGCGCATTGCTTTTTCTGCAATACTTCGCTTTTCCTCTTCACCGGCTTTAATGAGGGCTTCCAACTCGGCACGCTGACGGGCGATTTCCTGCTCTGCAAGTCGTTTTGTTTCTTCCACAACACGCTGAATCTCGGCTTCAGCAGATTTACGCGTTTCTTCGGCTATGCGGCGTCGTTCTTGTTCCTCTTCATTGAGGCGACGCTCCATTTCAGCACGTTGCCGCGCAATTTCTTGCTCGGCCTGACGTTTCGCCTCCTCGGCGGTGCGGAGAGCCTCCTCGGCAATTTTTCTTTTTTCTTCCTCACCTGCTTTGACTATTGCTTCCAAGTGGGAACGTTGTCGGGCAAGCTCCTCCTCGGCCTTCCGCCGAGCTTCCTCAGCTTTGAGGCGCTGTTCTTCTTCCCATTTGCGTTTCTGCTCCTCGGCGAGACGATCCTGCTCTACCTTCTCCGCTTTCTGGATGGCTTCGTGCGCAATGCGACGGCTTTCCTCCTCGATTGCCTTGAGTTTCTCTTCAAGTTCGGCGCGCTGGCGGAGGCTTTCCTCATTGCTCTTCTTCCGAACCTCCTCGATCTTCAATGCAGCTTCAACCAACGATTTTTGACGGGCAAGTTCGGCTTCGATTTTCTGACGAGATTCGGTGGCGCGACGTTGGGATTCGTCGTCAACCGGTTCGCTTTTCTTCTGTTTATCAGCACTTTTGCCAAGCCCGCGTTCTTCTCTGACTGCAAGATTCTCAGCAGCCGGCGTGCGTATCTCAGCAACACGAGCAGTACGCGTTTCGGGCTGGTTCGATGGAGGTGAAGTTAGTGGCGATGACGATGATGATGGTGTTCGCTTCGCATGCTGTTCTTGAAGAGCATAGTGGACGCGTTCCCGATATGCAAGTGCATACGGATTGTTCGGATCGGTATCCATGGCCTGTTGGACAAGCCGTTGCGCGCCCTCATAATCGGCAACCTTGAACAGCTTGTCAGCCATTTTCAGGTATTCGCCGCTTCTCTTGCGCCGCTCTTGTGCTTCGTCCAATTCAGCCATTTGGGGGAAAGAGGTAGTTTAATACAGTACTCTATCTCATAAGAGAGATTAAAAAAATGTGCCAAAAAATATATCCATTGATGTTTTGATTGTCAATGAATCCACACAGGCGTATGACGGCGTTCACAGTAGATTGTAGAAATTGGCATTACGGGGGGAAAACCACTCAATCGGGCGGCGTTCAGTGTGAAATGTGTATTATGTTCTGGCTCGATAGAAGGAAACGGAATGCTCCATTCTCAAGTTCTTCCTGTCCCAATACTCATACCGCTCCAGCCAAGGGTGTGAGCGGAACACATCATCATGTTCCGGGTTTGCATACGCAAGACGAATGCGAGATTTGTTTGGGCCTGTATCGGCTGCAATCTTCCGAAGAACTTGATCCAACGTGACCGCCCCGAAAGGATTGAAGAGCGTGAAGACGGTACCGTTCGAGTAGTCAAAATGCTCGGCCATGCCCCGATGTACTTCCACCGTTGATTTCCTCTCCCTCATGCGTATGACATTTCTCCGGGCGTGGCTGCACAGATCTTCTGAAAGCTCCACTCCAATGACCTTCCGGACCTCTAATCGAGCAGCACAACAAAGGACGCGGCCCTTGCCGCTGCCGATATCAATGAAAACATCGGAAGGATCCAGCGCAAGGAAAGTGATAACCCGCTGAATGGTTGAGTAGAGCATGGTGGCATAGTGATGGGCATCAGGATAATTTACTTCGATAATACCCCTCGTAGATATGCCGAGGCGATACTCCCAATAGAGATTGTGGAGACGCTTCCTGAATGGAGTCCGCGCTATGATCACGTTGCTATCCGGCGATGGTACATGAATCCTGTTTCTTGGCTGACTAATATACCCGCGGAATAGCCTTTTTGCAAACTCATCAGACACACTACGATATACGTCACATCCTTTCCCAACCCATTACGATGAGGTCGATGATTCGGGATTATTCCCCTGTCATACGCCACAAACGCGACAGTTGGTGGACTTTGACTGCGTCCTTTTCTTATGCCGCAACCGCCTGCGCCTCAACCTCCGCCGGTCTGAGCTTGATGCCGCATTTCTTCAATAGTTCCGTCGGCAATTCCCCCCCGGCGAAAATGAACACAAAATCGTTCTTCAGATTGTGCATGATTTTGCCCGACTCCTGCACAAGAACAGTGTCTTCCCGTATTTCAAGAACTTGCGAATTGAACATTGTGTGGAGTGTGCCGGAATCAAGGTACTGTCTCACCTTTTGTTCATTCTTTTCTTTCAGACGCACGAAATCTTCTTTGCGATAGCTGATAGTCACAACATTCCCCGTCTGGCTTGCAAGCCCGATTGCAGCTTCGACGGCGCTATCACCGCCGCCGACGACGAGAATATGTTTGTGCTTGTATGATTCTGCCTCAATCAATCTGTACATCACCTTGGAGAGATTCTCTCCTGTCACGCCCAACTTGCGGGGGCTTCCACGCCTCCCCAGAGCAAGCATAACGTTTGCCCCGGTGAATTCGGCCGTCTGCGTCTTCACGATAAAGCGATCGTTTATGTTGTGAATCACCTCGACCTTTTGCCCTGTGACGACATTCAAGTGAAATCTCCCGACGACCTCCTTCCAGATTCTCAACAATTCTTCTTTTTTGATTTCCGAGACCTTCAGCTTTCCGTACAATGGTAACTCCACAGGACTCGTGAGCACGAGTTTTTGACGCGGATAATGCAACAATGCTCCGCCGATTTCGTCTTGTTCGAGCAGAACATACCGCAAGTTTAACGCTTGTGCCGAGAGGGCGGCAGAGAGACCCGCCGGTCCCGCACCGACAATAACAATATCCAGCCCATCCAGATGTTTTGACCGGCCGTTTGAGGCAACGTGTTGCACAGCCTTTTTCCCGTGAGCAATTGCGTTCTTGATCAAACCCATGCCGCTCAACTCGCCGATGATATACAGGCCGCGGACATTCGTTTCGAAGTTGTGATCATACTGGGGAAGTTCCATGCCTTGGCGCGGCGTTCCGAAACCGAGCGTGATGGCGCCAACGGGACACACATCAGCACACAAACCATGACCCACGCATTTTGTTCCGTTGATGATTGCAGGTCTGCCTTGCACGATACCCAACACGTGTTCAGGGCATGCACGCACGCAATTGGCGCAGCCAATGCAGTTCGTGAGATCGAAATGGGGATGCATCGTGACGGGAGGCAGTATTCCCATCCGCTGGTTCTTCTCAAACTTCTCAACCGCTTCCCGCTTGTGGCGCGCAACTCTTCTCCAATAGGGAACAGCAATCGCCCCGAACAAAACGACAAACACCAGTAGTGTATAGGCCGTCTCCATTCTTCGCCTACAATCGTACGCTCAGTTCGGCAAATACAGAATTCGACACTGTACCATACCCGCTCAGCCTGTCGTACGATGCGACAAAGTTGAGTTCTCTCGTAAGAAACACTATCACGTCAACGCCTAGTGTGGAGCTTGAGCTTCTCACATCGGTTTGCTTCACCGTGTAACCGTTGCGATGTGCGCGAAGAATGATATCGAGAAGTTGCGCGAAAGTTTTCTGGATCGAAACACCGTATCCGGTTCCACGTGTAAACTGATTCGCATTCACATTCATAGTGGTACGGATGCCGATTCCACTTGAAAGAACATCAGAGATGTTGATTGCCGAGTAGTTCGAGTAGTCCCTGCCGAACGATGCGTGTTCTGAAGACCGGGGCGTATACGTATTGAACAGCGATATACCACCCGGCAACAGGATATTCACGCTGATACTCACTCCAGAGCGTACGTCGTTCCTCAGAAGTGAATCCGGAATATGCCGTACGGTTTCGAAGCTGTAATACGGTCTGGATGCGTCGGCCCCGATGCCGACACTCACCGGACGGATGATACGATAGTTGAGATGAACGTTCGCACCGGTCAGCTTGGGCGAGAGGATGAAGTTGCTGCCGGACTTTCTTCTCAAGTCAATTTCCGTATTGGCATAGAGAAAGAGGTTCGACGCAAGCGAAGCATTCATCAGCACACTGGTTACCTCCCGGTCAAGCGCCGACCGAAAGTACGTACGTGCATACGCAGTCGAAACAGACAACGCAATGCGATCGGGTGTTCTGTACTGTGCGAATACCGCAACCTTCCTATAGTCTGTGGAAATGCTGCGCAGATTGAATGCGGGTTGGTATCCGACTGTCACTCCCGCAGTCAGGTTGCCAAACGCTTTCGACACGAGCGCCCCGTCGATATAGCCGATGGAGGGCGAAAAGACAGGTATAATCCGCCCGAAAGAAAGAACATTCTCACCGTCATCGTAACTTACCGAGAGACCGTAAACACGGGTTTGGTTGATCGCTCCTCCGGAGAACGGGCTTTTGTTTCCGACAGAAAGGGTTCTGACATTTGCGTATACGTCGAACTTCAGAGGGATGTCGCGCAGCGTGCCGCGCAAGTTAACGACAACTCCGGGCTGTGAACTGTTGAACAGTGTATTGTCGTAGAGAGATGCGAAGTACTGGGCGCTAAGCCTACCTCGCACGCTCAGAATGTTTTCCTGGACAGAAACAGGGGGCAACGCACGCGGATTGGGAAGCGGAACCCTCGAAGGTTGATCTGCCGTTCGGATAGTGTCGGTTGCCGGCCGGATTGTTTCAACAATTTCTATGGTTCCGAACACCTCATCACCGATGCCGGTAGAACGCGTGCCGTGCAAAACGCGGCAGGCCGAGGACTTCGAACTCACAGCAAACACTTTCAACGCTGTCGTATCACTGCCCGAAACAACAAAAAGAAGAGTAGAATCCTGAACCCCCGACTCTCTCCCCAGCGACGTGTACACTGTTCCGCTTGCCACGTACGTCACCTTACCACGTATGTGCTTCACTTCACCTCTTGCGCTCAGTGCAAGCAGTATGCACACCCACACATATCTTCTCCTCATTACACATTCCTGTGGCAACTGTAACATGCCGGACTATTGTACTGGTAGCCGGGAACACCTTGGTGTTCATCATCCATTTCCGATTGTCTGTGTTCGTGGCAACTGATGCACGTGAAGTTCTGATATTGGCCGATCGACGGGTGGCACTGCGAGCAACTCGTCCACTTGTTTCGATGCTTGCCGGAGTAAATCCTGAAGAATTGCTGATCATGGTTGAACGTTGAAGGAAGCCACGCCGACTGTGTATGGCACGGCGTGCAATCGTGACCAAATTGCAGCGTGACGTGATTCGGGTTCGTCGGGATAGCGTACTGCGTTGCGTGGCATTGATAGCAGTTCGTGTACGTGAGTTGGTAGTTTCCGTTCACATGACACGAAATGCAGGCAGTCGCGGTATGTGCGCCTGTCAAAGGAAAACTCGTTGATGAATGATTGAATGTCGCTGGCTGCCACGCTGACTGCGTATGGCACGTCAGACACTCATGACTGAACTGCCCTTGCTGATGATTCGGATTTGTCGTTGCATTGAAATCCCCGGAGTGACAATCCCAGCATGTGTTCGGAAGTCCCTGATATTGGTTGTTGATGTGACACTGATTGCACGACACTGCCTGGTGCGCGCCAACAAGCGGAAACGGCGTACTTGCATGACTGAATGTCGACGGCATCCACGCAGTTGTTGTATGGCAGGGCACGCAGTCGTGACTGAAATTACCAAGAACGTGGTTCGGACTTTGCGGCTGCGCATACTGCGTTGTATGACACGGATAGCAATTTGTGTACACAAGCTGATAGTTGCCGTTGATGTGGCACTGCTGGCATTGTGCCGTCAGATGCCGGCCTGTGAGCGGAAACTTTGTAGTTGAATGATTGAATGATGCGGGTTGCCATGCAGATTGCGTGTGGCATTGCAAACAATCGTGACTGAATTGTCCCTGCTGATGGTTCGGATTTGTTGTATTGTTGAACGTCGTTGCATGACAATCCCAGCATGTACCAGGAAGACCCTGATATTGGTTGTTGATGTGACATTGATTGCACGACACGGACTGATGGGCACCGACGAGCGGGAACGGCGTAGTCGAATGACTGAAAGTTGACGGCAGCCATGTTGCTGTTGTATGGCATGGCGCACAATCCTGATTGAAATTTCCGAGAACGTGGTTCGGGTTCTGCGGAAGGGCGTACTCGGAAGTGTGGCACGGATAGCAGTTTGTGTACACAAGCTGGTAGTTGCCGTTGATATGGCATTGTGCACATTGTGCGGAAAGGTGCCTGCCTGTCAACGGGAAGTTTGTGGTATTATGGTCGAACGATGCGCCATCCCAACCGTTTGTTGAGTGGCATTGTGTACAATCATGGCTGAAATTCCGCTGCACATGGTTCGGATCTGTCGCTCCAAGATAATTGTGAGAATGGCAATCCCAGCATGTTCCGGGCAAGTTCTGATATACACTGTTCACATGGCATTGATTGCACTGCGTGGCAATGTGACGGCCTGTGAGCGGAAAACCTGTCGCTCCATGATTAAACGATGAGGGAACCCATGCCGACGTGGTATGACACGGCGTACAATCGAGGGCGAAGCTCGGTGTTGCATGCCGCGGATTTGTCGGAAGATTATAATTTGCCTGATGGCACTCGTAACAATTTGTATAGGTAAGCTGGTAGTTATTGTTGATGTGACATGCCTGGCATTGCGTACCGGCATGCCGCCCGGTCAACGGAAATTGTGTCGCGTTATGGTCGAACTGCGCCGGACTCCATGCGATTGAAGTATGACACAGTTGACAGTCCGTCGGAAAACTGCCTGCAACATGGTTCGGGTTCATTGCGGAATTGAACTGCGTGCGATGGCATGAAACACAATCTGTAGGCTTTCCCGCAAACACATTGTCGGCGTGGCAATCCCGGCACTGCTGATTGCGATGGGCACCAACAAGCGGAAACCGTGTCTGATCGTGGTTGTACGCGACTCCGGACCATCGCGAAGTGGTATGGCACGTTTGACATGCAGTCGAAAAGCGAGCCGCCGCATGATTCGGATTTGCCGTCGAAGTATACTCAGGCTGGTGACAAGACACACATTCCGTTGGTGTTGATTTGAAGACCTGGTTCTTGTGACAGGTAAAGCACGATGCCGCAACATGTGCCCCCGTGAGAGGAAATCGCGTCAGTTCGTGTTGGAATCCCGTTCCCCACCTGAACGCCGTAACGTCGTGGCACTGCATGCAATCGGTGGAAAATCCTGACGTAACATGATTCGGAGATCGTGCAGCCGAAAAATCCTCCTTGTGACACCCAAAGCAATCAATCGGGGTCCCCGCAAACTGCTTCTGAGCGGCATTCGTGTGGCATGTCTGGCAGGGTAATGTCGAGTGTTTGCCGAGGAGTGGAAATCGGGTTGATTGATGTCTCTGCACCATGTCGGCAATTTTCCAAGACTGCGTTGTATGACATCGCAAGCAGTTGTTTCCCATCTCACTTTTGTGAACATCGGTGTGACATGACAGGCAGTCCGAAGACTTCTTGGGAAATTTCAGGCCTTCATGACACGATACACACTGCAGCGACGTGTGTTGCCCGGTCAATGCAAAACCTGTTGCTTCGTGGTTGAATATACCACCGTCCTTTATTTTCCACGTTTCCGTTGTGTGACATGTCCTGCATTCGAAACGGATTTTGCCGTGAGGCGATTCCTGTGCTGCCCCGTTTTCGGCTACGGAAAAAACCGATATAAAAATGCTCAGAAGACAAAGGAACAGTCTCAGCTTCTTCATTCCTGATTGATTAGCTGTGGCATTGATTTCGTTTTGGTTCACGGTTGCAGTCATTGCCTCATACTCCCTTGCGTATGACATGATTCGCATTTCGTGGACAGCGGCTTGTAGCGAACAAATCTGCCGATGCTACTCTGTTCTTCCTGATGACACTGACGGCAATCGACGCGTGAGTGTCCGCCCGTCAAAGCAAACGAACTGTGTGTATTGTGGTCGAATACCAACGACTTCCATCCTGATGCTTCATGGCAGCTTGCGCAGGTTGTTTCACCGTTCTTTGCAAACTGTCCCATGTGGACTTCCTTGTGGCACGATTCGCATTTTGAAGGCGTATTCTTGAATTGAGCAATTTCTGCGTTTCCGATCCTGACTGGTTTGTGACAGCTTGCGCATTTCGTCTGAGTATGCTTGCCGACCAGGGCGAAGCGTGTTTTCGAGTGATCGAATTTATTGGGAAACCAGTCTTCCGTTGAATGACACGCGGCGCAATTCTGCCCTGCCATTTCAACGGCAAACTGCCCCTTGTGTACATCGTTGTGGCATCCGTCGCATTGAATATTCGGAACCCGAAAAGTCTTTCTCCCGTCATTACCGACCGCGTGACATTTCTCGCAAGGTGTCGCCACGTGGGCGCCTGTCAGTGGAAAGCGTGCAGTGTTGTGAGCAGCAATAGTGTATGTTGCCGGCCGGAATCCGAATGGAGTATGGCACGATTCGCATTTGCTCTCGAACCTCGCCGAAAATTCCCCCTTGTGATAGTCGGTATGACAATCACGACACGCATTGTGTGCCAACTTCAGCCGCTGACCGGGAACCGGAAATGTTGCCGATTTGTGGCATTTATCGCATTGGACGGACGCATGTTTTCCTACAAGTCGGAAAGGCGTCAAGTCATGGTTGAACTTGTTGCTTGCCCGCGCACTCCCCCATCCCTCATCTGTATGACAGGAGTTGCAAGCCTGTTTTCCGACAAAATCGATACTGTGGGGCGATCGATGGCAGGGGGCACAATCAGGAAAAGACTTCGTCGAGAAAAGAAGAGCGGTTTCTCTCTCTGCCCGTTCAAAGTCAGCGTGGCATCCGATACACGCTACCGTGGTATGTTTGCCCCGTAACGGGAATTCCGTCTTCGCATGATTGAAAAATGCTGCCGGCCTCCAAGACGTTGTCGTATGGCAGGTTTGACATTCCTTGCCTACAGTGGCATTATGCCTGTCAGCATGGCAACCGGCGCAGGCTTGAGAAAGCCCGAGATAAGTCTCCCGTCCGGTTTGCTTCACAAGTGCAAGTATGCCCGGGTCTTTGATGTTTTTTGTGGAATGGCAATCCTCGCACCGGATTGTTGCATGTTTCCCCGTCCGGTTGAAGCCTGTTTGCGCATGATCGAACGTATTCTTGTCGAACAAAATTGTCTGCGCATCGCGGCCGAGATGTTCCTTGTGGCACGCAACGCATCTCTGTGCGGCAACCCGGAAGTGATACCCGCGCTTCGCGTCGATGACAGACTTGATTTCCTCGTGGCACGCAAGACATTTCTGCCCGCTGATTTCCTTTCCGGTTTCATGGCACGTAAGGCAGTTCTGCATTCCTTCAAGATCAAGATGCACACGCGAGAGCTGCCCCGGCGAAAACTGAGCATAAGCGATTCCTCTCAACACAAGGAGAACAAGCAAAGGGACTATGCGTTTAGTCGCCATCACTTAAAAGATCCACCGGTATCCGAGCAACACGGTTACCGCAACGTGTGCTGCCAGCGTAATGAACATGATGACGGTAAACGGCAAGTGTATGGCATGCCAGTAAAAGAACAATTTCTCAACCTGGGCAAGCAGTACTGTTTTTTGGACGAGCGTTGTACGGGCGGAGGCAAGTTTGTAGAGTGAACGGGTCTGTTCATGCGTCATCCTGCTTTTAGCAATCATCTCACGGACGGCATGTTTTACCTGGCGTCTTGTATTCTGCAAACGAATAAGAAGCCCGAAGGTCTCAAGCAATTTGTTCGGTTTCGGAATTGCCGAGAAGCTCTCATCTATCTTCTCTACCAATTGAAGTCCGAGAGGGGAATGCGCTATTTCGTCTCGAAGTCTGTCCAGTTCGTTGATGATTTCCTGCTGGGTCAATTCACTTCCCTTGAGATTGCGCGGAATTTGCACATACAAAAACCTGCCGATGATGCCGCTGGCCGCAACCGAAACCATGCACCACAAACTGATTGCCGCAATGCCGCCCGCTTTGAACGTGGTATGAAACACTACAAGAATGGGACCCAGCAAACAAAGAAAGATGTGAACTTCAAGCCAGCGCGATAGCTTGCCAAGATTCCAGAGTTTCTTCACGCGTTTGCGCGTCGAATACATCGTAACCCCGATGGTAATCATCGATGCCCCGATAATCCCGAGCCCGTGGCTGTATTTGCCGGACGGTTTCATGGTGTCGTATTCGGGAAGAAAGGGTCGTTGGGGAATGGGGGTGGTGTAGTATCCGAATCCGTTGATACCGACAACGATGATTGCGGTTCCGGCTACAAAGAACAGAAACAACAGAAAGACTTTATGTGCCAAGCAAGCTCCTTTTGCATCAGCGTGTTTTTTTTTGCATTAACGTACAAGGAACACATAAAGTGGCGATAGCGCGAAGCTTCTTGGACGTGAAAACACAATGAAATATCAATAAGATAGTTATAATCAACAAGGACTGAATGAGTCGTAGTTCAATAGATAATACCGGATTGAACCGAAAACCGCCCAAAAAAGGCCGACATCTTGCCGTTTTGGACAGGTTTCTTTACACAACCATAACTTGCCTTCTTGCGAAACATGCCTTATCATCAATTCACAATCTCACTACTTCATATTCACAAAGAACGGCTGCGAGTCAACGACCCGCCCTATTATTCATGCTCGAGCAACGCGAACAAGGCAAGAAAATCTCAGAAGAAGACTCCCTGGCCAGAAAACCCGATGGGAAGGGAAATATAGATCAACCAGATTCAAAGGGTCAGGCCAAACCGCGCAGAGCACGAACATCACGGATCCGCCGCCGCAAGCCCGTGCGCGCAGCCGATCAGGGATTGCCCGGACAAACCACGCTTGACCCGTTGTTGTACATCAACCGCGAGTTGAGTTGGCTTGAGTTCAATCAACGTGTCTTTGAAGAAGCGCAGGACAAGCGCCATCCGCTGCTTGAGCGCGCCAAGTTTCTCGCAATTACCAGCTCCAATCTCGATGAATTCTTCATGATCCGTGTCGCCGCAATCAAGGAACAGATTCTTGCAGATTTTGCGGAGCTTTCTCCCGACGGCAAGGTTCCGGTTCAGCAACTCAAAGCAATTCACGAGCGTTCGTCGCGCATGTTCAAAGAAAAATCCGGCCTTTTTTGGAACGAACTGCAGCCGCAATTTGCGGAAAACGGCATTCATCTGTTGAAGATGAATGACATCACTACCACAGAGAAAGCCCTGCTTTCGGAGTACTATGCCCGCGAAATCTTCCCTGTACTCACGCCGCTTGCGTTCGATCCGGGACATCCGTTCCCGTACATTTCCAACCTGAGCCTGAACCTCGCAGTTTCCGTCAGCAACCCGAAGGGCGAGGAACGCTTCGCACGCGTGAAGGTACCTGATGTTCTTCCGCGCCTTGTGGAAATTCCGGGCGGCGCTGCACCCCCGCACCGTTTTGTATGGCTTGAAGACCTGATACGCGAGAACCTCGGCATGCTTTTTCCGGGTATGACCGTAAATGAATCGCACGCGTTTCACGTCACACGCAACGCCGACATTGAAATCCAGGAAGATGAGGCTGAGGATTTGATTCACTCGATCGAGGAATCGATCAAGATGCGACGATTCGGATCGGTTGTGCGACTGAAAGTGGAAGATACGATGCCCCAGCGGATAATCGACATTCTTGCCGAGAATCTGGAAATCACGCAAGATGATGTGTACCACCTCAAGCCGCCTCTCGGTTTCGGCCATCTTATGCAACTGCTGAAGCTTCCCCGTCCCGATCTCAAAGATGCGCCTCACCATCCGGCCCTGTTGTTGAATGAAGAAGAGGGAGACGACATCTTCGCCCTCATCAGGCGGGGCGATGTTGTGCTTCATCATCCGTACGATTCGTTCGCCCCCGTCGTACAGTTCATCCGTTCTGCCGCAACCGACCCGAATGTTCTTGCCATCAAACAGACGTTGTACAGAATCGGGAAGGAATCGCCGCTTATTCCGCTGTTGATTCTTGCTGCCGAAAGCGGAAAGCAGGTAGCTGTGCTCGTGGAACTGAAGGCCCGCTTCGACGAAGAAAACAACATCGGCTGGGCGAAAAAACTCGAACGGGCGGGTATTCATGTCGTGTACGGCTTGGTCGGATTGAAGACACACTCGAAAATCGCGCTGGTGATCCGGAAAGAACCGGACGGGCTTCGCCGGTACGTTCATCTCGGCACGGGCAACTACAATCCCGACACGGCACGCATCTACACCGATATCAGTTATCTGACTTGCAAAGAGGACTTTGCCATTGATGCCTCCGAAGTGTTCAATTTTCTTACCGGGTTCTCCCATAAGGAGGAATTCAAAAAGCTGATCGTTGCTCCCGTGAACTTGCGAAGTCGAATAACAGAACTGATTCAGCGGGAGATAGGGCATGCGCGAAACGGCAAGCCCGCACAAGTAGTGATGAAAATGAATGCTCTGACCGACACGAGAATGATCGAAACGCTGTACGAGGCCTCGAAGGCAGGAGTACTGATTGATATTATTGTGCGGGGAATTTGCTGTCTGCGTCCCGGCGTGAAAGGTGTCAGCGAAAATATCCGTGTACGCAGCATAGTGGGAAGATTCCTTGAACATAGCCGCGTCTTCTATTTCTCCAACAATGGACATCCCGAACTCTACTGCAGCAGCGCCGACCTCATGGGACGCAACCTCGACCGGCGCGTCGAACTCATGTTCCCGATCGAGGATCGGGTCTGGGCCGAATTCATCAAACGCGAAACGCTTGATGACGCTTTGTGCGATACGGCGGGAACCCGTGTATTGGATGCGAACGGCAACTATACGCGTGTGTTGCCAACGAACGGCGAACCGGCGTTTGACGTACAATCACATCTCCTCTTTTCCCGGTCCAAACAATTGCCGCGGAAGGCAATGCCCCGGGAATCGCCGCTGGGCGAGCGAACCGAGCCGGCACTCGACGTCTAACCACCAACCACCCGACAGCGTTTGCCCATTGTGCGTTAACTATTCTCCGCTGCCGAGCGGATGGTGCAATTCCGGTTTCAGCTTCTGCGCGGAAGCTTTGAAAGCCAATCCGCCATCCCTGTTTCCGACGGAGTCGTCACGCTTGTGTGAAAGCTCGCCCGCACAACGCTTCGCAATTTCTTTTCGACAAGCCCCGTAAATTCCCTGCAACACCCCGTTATTTCGATGTGCGAACCCCCGGGCGCGACAGGCTGATCCACGAAGACGTTGACTGCTTCGTGATGGTTCGGACATTTTACCGACGACGTCCAATGAAAATGATGTACGAGATTCATCCCCCACCCCCCAATGTACATGGTATACTATTGACCCTGAACTCAGAACACGTAGCTGATCCCCAACATACCAACAAAATGAAACTTCGGCTGGTTGACTACCGCGTCCGCCTCCTTGAATGTATAGTCTCTCCTACTATTCACATACTCGCCGTCAGGACTGTAGGATGTGTCGTGTCCGTACAGTGTGCCGGTGAAAAAATGTTCAACCCCTGTCTTCACAACAAATCCCAGACTTCTGCTCATCGGAAACAATGCCTTCACTCCGGCCCCTATTCCCCATTGGTAACTTGTGACGTCGAAGTCTTCGTTTCCACCAACAAACTTGAAGTTCGCCGTGAAAATCGAATAGCGGACACCTGCATATACATTGGCATTGTTCAATCCGAGTATCCTGACGGGATGGAGAAAATCGAACTGCATATCCCACATCCAGCCCGCCTTTTCCGGCGTTCCATCGGTAGCATCGTTGATGAAGATCTTCCGCGCCTGTTCCGCGCTTCCCGGATCCATCCGGGCGTGACCGACTGTGAATTCGAACGCGAGGGGAAAGCCGGAAGCAAACCCGGCCGCAGATCCGCTCAATGCAACACCTGTTCCACCTTTATAGCCGGCAAGAAGTGTTGTTGAGAACACCCCTGCTGACGATGTTGTTGTAAAGAATGCAACGGCCAAAGCCATTGCCCGCAAAGCTCGATAGTTTGATAACATCTCTCTCCTTCATTGTCATGTCGTTGGAATGGTGTATATGTGTATAGCGTAACTGTTGTGTTTTTCATCTGCATGGAATTATTTCACAAGAACCATGCTTCTTGTCTGAGAATAGCCTCCCGCCTGCAGGCGATAGAAATATACACCGGATGTCAATCCGGATGCATCGAACCGGAGCGTATACTTCCCCGCATCCTGTGTTTCATTCAGTAACAGTGCAACGTCCTGTCCGAGCATGTTGTACACCGCGACGGTAACATATTCGCGATGAGGCAAATTGAATTCTATGGTTGTCAGCGGATTGAACGGATTCGGATAGTTCTGGTAGAGCGCAAAACCTTCCGGCAACGCCGCCGAGTTCCGGACAATGCCGTTCACGTTTCCTCCCCGGGCGATCTTCTTCGCCGCGTAGAGATTGTACACGAGAACCGAATTCCAATTGATATCGATTTCATTTGTGGACCAGCTGTCATTTTCTGTGAAACGCCCTTCAACGGGAGTTGATGCGCTTCTCGGGTTTGCCGGGTCGCCCCAATATCCCCATACGGGATACGGCTGCGCTCCGGGATACGAGATATCGTTCACATCGGGAAACTCGTTCGGCCCTCCGGCAAGCGCCCCCGGGTAGTGCCACGGGTTTGCATTCAGTGCTTTCATCCAGTGGTGAAATCCGTTCACTCTGGGTTTCGAGACGCCGCTGATTCCGCTTACATAACACTGGTTGTAGTAGTTTCGTCCGAAGATGTAATCCAGATTCGAAAGCGCCTGATCACGATCGGCGACACGTGTTGTATCAAGGAAGTACGCCCGCCACGAAAATTCGCCGCTGCGGTGCATTGCATTTCCGTTACATCCCCAATAATAATGGGTTGCATATTGGAAGGGATGGTTGTTTGCATCACTTCGTATCGTGTCAGCCATGACAAAAATCTGCTGCCTGATGGCATTCTGTGTTGCAGGATTCGCCCCCGAAGTTGTTCGCAAATACAGACTGTTGGCGAACCCGTCTGTCTTGCTGTATGAGCTGATCCAGCCGGTCTCCTGATACTCGGACTGAAAAGCAGTCTCATACATCGGATTGCCGGTTGCGTACAGCATCGCGGCCGCCGCCCACATTCTGTTTGTTTGCAGCAGGAATGTGTCGGCCCCTTGCTCATACGTACACGGACCCGCATCGTTGGTTGCAGTCGGATTGTTGATCATCCACGTCCACCCGGCTTGCGCTGCAGAGAGGCAGGAATTTGCAAAAGCGGCATCGTACGGTGTGTAGACACGTGACCCGTACGCAAGCACGGCGATGGCTTTTGCAGTATTCTGTACCGTAGGTGGAATGGACTTGCAATATTGCGGAATCGTATGCGGAAAGGAGGTTCCACAGTAGTAGTTGTTGTTGCATCCCGGACATGCAGACCCCCAGAATCCGCCGTTGGGGTCTTGCATGGAACGGACCCACTCGAGCCCCCACCGTACTTCATCAAGAAGATCGGGAACACCGTTGCCGCTTTCGGGAATGTTCGTATTGTCATCAAGCGGCCCGAAATCCGACCACGCTTCAAGCAGCCAGAAAATTGATTGTGCCATCGTCGGCATATATATAGCATAGTCGCCTGCATCGTGCCAGCCTTTGACGATGCCGGCCGGAGCTTTGTCTGCATCGGAAGGATGTACCCACGGACCTTCGGCATACGGCATCGTGATTTCCGTAAACGCCCTCTGGTAGTAGAACATGCGTTGTGCAGCGCGCACAGGCTGATCAAAAACATTTATGTCGATGTTGAACGGATAACTTTCCAGGCCGCCCGCAACAACTTTGTAGCGCCCCGGATCTGTGAATGCGGTAAAATCTCCGATCCAAACAGGGAGACCTCCAATCAATGCAGACGTCACCTGGCGGAGAGGCGCTCCACCGGCAAACACAAGAGCATTGTCCGAAATCCTTCGGATCTCGAAAGAAGTGAACTGTGCCGGAGATGAGAACTGTTTGATCGACGTCGGCGCAAATCCGACTTGCGAAACAGCAATCCTGTCCAGCGCAAAGCCGCGCTCTGCAACGAAACACATGAGCACGAGTAGGATTGTTCCTGCGAGATTCTTCATTGGCTTCCCTCAAAAGACGATGGGTGTATAGCTGCGCCTCTTGAGCCAAAAAGGCAAGGCGCACGGTGTTTACGTGAAGCCAATGATACAAAATGTCTCACCCGCAGGCAAGAGGAAACCATTATCGCCGATCCGTTCATCAGGACCTTCCGACACCCCCCATTTTTCATGCATCTACTGCAGCAAGACCATCTTCTTTGTTTCGGAGTAGCCGCCTGCCTTCATTTGGTAGAAATACACGCCCGACGTAAGCACATCGCCGAGATTGTTCCTCGCTTCGAATGCTACTTCGTGCGTTCCGGCCTGCTTCGGCTCACTCAACAACGTTGCAACTTCCTGCCCGACCATGTTGTACACTTTCAATGTAACAACCGCATCCTCAGCCAACGTGTATCGTATTGTTGTTGTCGGGTTGAAGGGATTCGGGAAGTTCTGCTCCAGCACAAACCGTTGGGGCAGGACGTCGGGTGGTTGAAGTGATGTGGACCCCAGTGTAACCCTCATTGCAGTTTGCAGTGGATTTCTGTCGGCAACACTCGGATAGTTTTGTGGATCCAGATATCCTGAGTTCAGGTCGAAAATCATGATGCCGCCATGCCCTTGCTGCAGGGCGTAATTCACTTTTTCAGTTACGGCCTGGGAATCGTGGTAATCGATATATGCCGTTTCGTTCGAGCCAAGCTGTCCACTCACTTTGCTGATCCACGGAGTCTTGGACTGCGTATCGCGACGCAACACACCTTTCCCCAGATCTTCTCGAAGAACAAAATGATACCGTGTAAAATAGCTGTTGGACCAACCGGTCTGTCCCGGAGCCGTAATCCCCCACCATTTGAACCCGTAGAATGGGATACCTGTGGCAAACTTCGCCGGATCAACGCCGCGAGCTATCCAGTTAAGGGACGACTGGTGTACGTTGTCGCCTCTGTATCCGGGCCAGTTGGGAGTCGGGTCGTATAGCGGCGAGTTGAATCCGCTCGCGCCGCTCCAGAATCCGTTCAGGTCGAACGTCATGGACTCAATGTAGTCGATGTTCCTGTTGAGCGCATCAATATCGTATGGATTGTTCCAACCCATCTGAATCATACCGGCTATTGCCGCGCTGAACTTGCCTCTTGGATTCCACCTGTTGAGTCCGGCCCTGAGACTGTCGGTAAGCCGAATCCACCCCTCACGAAATACGCTTCCTTCCCAATCAAGCGAAACTCCGTCATACCCTTTGGATCTGGCATAGTTGAGAACAGCGGTCACGTAGTTGTGAACCCACACAGGGTCATTTGCGTGGTTGAGAAATGCATTCCCGCCGCAGTCGCCGGGACACCACACGCCGCCGAGGCCGAGAAGAACCTTCACGCCGTTTGCATGAGCCCGGGCAATCAAATCGGCCGCAGTTGCCTCAAAGACTTGCTGACCGGGCCAGTGAAATTGAAAGTAGGGAGAACTGCCAATCGGATCGAGGTTGATGAAAATGATATTCGTCAGCCCTCGGAAGTCGATAGCGCTCGGCGGCATTCTTTGATAGTCCCAATCGGTGTAGTACGCATTCACCCACGTGACAGACGGCTGCGCGGGAACTTGAGGTGTGAAACAAACAATGAGTAATAATAAAAAAAGTGCATATGTCTTCATTTTCGTATCTCCCCGACTAATCCAACGTTCGTAACGTATCAGTTGTTTATTGAAATGTACTAGCTGACATCCTATCGCAACAACACCATTTTGCGCGTTTCTGTGAACCTTCCTGCCGTGACTCTGTAGAAATAAATCCCCGACGAGAGTGAGCTGCCGAATGTGTTTTTCGCGTCAAACGTTATTTCGTATTTGCCGGCGGCTTTCGGCTCGCTCACCAGCGTTGCCACCTCCTGTCCGTTAATATTGTACACCTTCAACGTCACGACAGCATCTTCCGGGATTGCATACCGGATGGTTGTGGTCGGATTGAAGGGATTGGGAGAAGTTCTGTCGAGCAGGTATTTCGATGGTACTGTGGCTACAGGCTGCGGGTTAAACCCGACTCCGGTTTCCTTCAACCACAACTGGGTTACCATTGCCGAACCTTCTGCAAGTCTGTTCACGGCAATCGTTACTTCACCGTCGGCGTAACTTTCCTGCGGGAGCTTCATAAAGCCTGTTGCTGCAGGATTTGCCGAGACGCGAAAATGCCCGCCGATCCGGACACCATCGGCCGTTAATTCCTGAAGTCGCTGCACCCCGTCACCAGCCGCATACTCTGCAGCGACTTCATATTCACCCGCCGGATTCAAACCGGTGAACCTGTATTGCACCGACGAAGCATGCTCACTCGCTGTTTGCGACGGAGCAGAGCCCCATGCCACAGCGCTTCCCTGAACGAGATGTGCATCATTGATCCGGTTTGTACTGCCGCAATCTTCATGGTAGTACAGCGGCAAATAGAAGCGGGTATTCGAAATTGCCGGCTCGCCGCCATACGCCGATGTTGCCCCGACTTCATAACGGTACGTGCCGGGAGGAACCTGCATTCCCTCATCATCTCTCCTGTCCCACTGCAGGTCCTTGCTTCCGGCAACCATCCACGATGAAGTCAGAGTGCGAACGAGCCGCTTGTTCTCATCATAGATTCTGACATGCACATTGCTGACATCCGTCAACGTAAAATCATTGCGGACTGCACTGACGTCGGCATCGGCGCTGAATTCGATGTTTTTCATCTTCACACCCAGTGTCCGACGTTGTGCACCACTGCCATTGTCCCAACGTTCAATCGCAAACAATTGGTTGAACCCGGTCCAGTAGTTTCCTTCACCTTCAACAACGATCTTTGCAAACGGGATATCGATATGCGCCAGCGCTTTGTAGGTATCATCACCGCCTTCCGCATCGAGGAGGTCGAGCGATGATGTGAACTTCAGGATTCCGGAGTTCACCTTGTCAACCACATACACATGCCCGAAATGGTCAATCTTTATTGATGAAAAGTACTGGCTGTATTCCCCTTTGTATTCCCCCAACAGGAAGAGGGATGTCCCCTCGTCGTCGTACACTCGAATGCGTTTTGCAATCTTGTCGATTACATAGAGAATGTTTTCGTTCGCCCCGTTCCATCTGCCGAGGGCAATTCCGGTCGGCGTGTCGAACCCTTCGAACACGGCAACAAGGGAATTACGATTTGCCCCGCCGGTATATTTGTAAATCTTGTTTTGCGATGCATCGGCAATGTACACGAAATCGTCGGCGGTGTTAAACGGCGTGCCGTTGTCATTAATTGCAATATCGGTCGGTGTTGTGATGGTGTTGATTTGATGGCGATGCTGTAACACCGCATCGTTTCCGCTGCCGGCGAGTTTCAGAACCAGCACGCGTTTGTTTGCGGGTTCTCCCACAAATACATTTCCGTCGGCATCCACCGCAATTCCCGAGGGACTTTGAACAGTGTACGTTCTGATCCAGTTTCCCATGCTGCCGTACACAATGCGATTCCATTCCGGATCAAGAACAAACTGAATGTAGGTCGCCTCGACAAACGGAGCTGATTTCCTGTAGCGAACACTGTAGTACGACGCAGTATTCTCCGGCGCTCCGAACAGTTGCCGTCCGATTCGGGCCCGCGTAACGCCACTTGTCAAGCGTCCGATGCTGTATTCCCGGCTGATTGCGGCGGCGGCGAACGTTTCTCCAACGGAAAGCCCCGATCCTCCCGTTATGGTGGTTATCGTGCGGGGTTCACCTTCCGCGGAAAGGCCATTGGGAACTGAACCTCCGGTCACTTTCCAGAGGCCATCGACCTTCAGTAGTTCAAGCTTCTCGCCAGACTGAAAATCCACCGTGGCTGCGTTCGCCTGCATCCTTACGCTGTACGACGAGCGGTCGCCCCGTTGCCGCTCCGCAGCCACATTGGTAGATGTACGCACTGCTCCTGCCGTCCCACCGCGCTCCCCTGCGAGCGAGTGCCCTGTTGTGTGTGTTGCTGTTGCAAGATTTGCGGGCACGAGTTTCCGTTCCGTCCCTTCACCACCACCCGATCTCAGCCTATCAACAATAAGCTGGATCTGCGCCTCATCGGAAACCCGTGCCCAGTGTGCACCCAACTGCTCAGGCGAGCGTGACCCTCCTGCACTTGCCGCCACCCACATGCCAGCACTCATCACCATCACCGCACACACTTTTATCGTACCCATACGCTTCTCCCCGATTAAATCGAAAACGTGATGCTTGCTTGAATAATGTCCGCGGAAAAATCCAAGCTGTTAAAGTACCGAAAATACTGAAGTTCAATGGCCGAATCCTGGAGGAATTGCATGTCGGGATTCGACTTTGCAAGTCCTCGCAGCAGATACGTCAACGTAAACCCGAAATTATTGGATGAGAACTCCTTTAACTTGTAATCTGCTGTGCGGAGTCCTCCCGCCTGATACTGGTTCCCGCCATATTTCTCGCTGTAAAAATACGCCGCCGATTGCGTGTAGTAGCGGAAATCGACACCGAAGACGAGGTCATTGAGAATGTACTTGTTAAACTTGACTTCCCCCGTATGCGATTTGACTTTCCACGAATCAAAATAGTACCGGTAGCTTCCGATGACGGATGCCTTGATCGGCGCAATGAACTGGCTCAGCTTCATGGCTGCGGCATGCCGCGTTCGTGAGTTCGGGTGGAGTTCATCAACCGTAATCGAAGCGCCGGTTGCGTCAAGCACACGTACCTGCCTGTACGGATCGCTCTGAAATCCTTTGTGCAGGACAAAGTCGTAACTCAGATCCATAACGGTGTTTGGCGAGAGGATTTGGGAAAGATTGAATGAGCCGTTATAGGTTTTCTTCCGTTGATTGACAACATCGCCATCATCCAGAATTTTTCCGACCAGATCGGCATTGTACTGACCCCGCAGCGTTACCGTTGTGTTCTTGTCATTCAATTCGTGGCTGAAGATGCCGACAAACGCATTCGAGACGTAGTCGATTTCCTGGCTTCGGTAGAAGTTCCCCGCAAACGATGCGTTGTCACCGAGAGCTTGCTGTACACCAACGATTATCTGGCCGCGGTTCTTCTCGAACGGTTCATTTTTCCGCCTTTGCGGCCTTGTAGCACCGGTAACAGCCGTTACAGCAGGAACCGTGACCTGGTCCAACTCTATATCAATCAAAAACAACGTGTTCTCCAGGAGTTTCTTGGCAAGTTTGAATGATGTCGTCACGACACTGTTGTCGCCACTGTCCGAGAAATAGTACGTTGTGAAGCCGAGACCTTCACGTTCACCCTCGGCATACCCCGTCAGCCACGGGAGAAATGACAACAGCGTGCATACGGAAATCGGCTTGATGTATCGTCTCATATCGTTGTGTCGTTCAGGTATCGGTTTCTCCATGAGTCACATTACTTCGCACAACCGCAGCCGCCACCAATACCGCTTGTGCCGCCGATGCTGCCTTCACGCGTTGAAAAAAATTTCTCTTCAAGACTCTGCTTTGCGAACACATCCTTCCGCTCCATGATGGGATCGCCAAGGTTGCCGCGTTGATAGACTTTCGTTGACGAACAGCCTGCAACAAAGTACAGCAACAGCGCCACAGCGAACAATTGTGTTATTCTCATTTCTTTCCCTTATCTGCTTACTGTGTTGGAATACTGCGTTCCGGCGTCAACCCATTCGATCATCATCAGCAAGTCGCGGTTTGCCGGCAGGAACGGGTCGATTCTGTTGTACTGATCCTTCGTCCACAGTTGTGTATGGTCGTACGTAAGTGTTCGGTAGTCTCTATTAGTTTGATCGTTCAATTGCTTTCCAAACATAACCCAGATGAGCGGGCTGCGTCGTGCCCCGTCATCCCTCACGTACCGCAACTGGTTGCCGGATGGCGTGCGGTACGTTCCATTCTGCGTGATCCTTTCGTACACAGTGGTTGTGATGTTGCTGTTTGCCGGCGGCGGCGTCAGGTCGGCTGCGACTGTTTGCAGGCTGAGTGAACCAGCGGGAGCAGTTTCACCGTGACACGAAATGCAACGCCGGTCGAAAACAGCCTGGACCGTGTTGGTCCGATTCGTTCGGTGTCTGTCGAAGAAGTCAAGTGTATCGGTTCGCGCCGCGGGATGGTTCACAACAACTTCGGCGTTATGAAACCCCGATTCATAGGCACTGCCGCGTGCACGGTTCAAGACCTGGTTGTTCGGCGCAATCTGCAGGTCATTGATGATCTTGTCGCGATCATGTGAATCGTGACAGCCAGTGCATAAACGCTTTTCGCCCGGCATCACCTGAATCCAGGTCAGCTGGTTGACGAGCATAACGCCATGTTGGTCAAGGGTTTGGAGATGCAACGAACGGTTGGCAGGCACCTCAATTGAGAACGAACCATCCGACCTGACTGCGGCATACCCCACGACTCTTTGTTTTTCGAGATTTGTATTACCGATGGCTTGTCCCCGCCTGTTGCCTTCCCGCGGCAATGATACTGCCTCCAACACCCGCACGTACCTTACCTGGCCTGCCGTCCCGTCATCGTTCACGAATGTCGCCGATGGCCGCACTTGCCCGTCGTTCGTCGCCCTATCATACACGTTGCCGTCAAAGAACATTCCTGTTGATGCACCGGTCGCAAGGCCGCTCGCAACATTCGGGTCCATTGCAATCACTTGCGGAATCCCGCCGGGAATTTTTTCACGAGGGAGAAGGGGAACCGGGTCGATTTCGTTGTACTCGGGATCGTTATAGATGAGGCGCAGATTACGGCCGTCTTTATCCATAATGTAGAGCCCGTAGTCTACTCCTTCACTTCGGCTTCCCCCGGGGTCACGCGGTATGGGCGACATTGCGACGAGGATTTTCTCTCTTCTATCGGCAGAGGCGCCTTTATCAATAATCGGATGAGGAGTTTTGAAGAAGGCGCTTGTTGCCCTGCCGGAGTTGTTGAAAATTGCATCCGGCGGGGAGATAAAAGTGAGATTATCATCCGATTTTGAAATATCAATGATGGCGATTGCGCCGCCCTCAAATGGAGAATTTCGTTCCATCACCGAGCATACCAAGCCGCCGTCAGCGAGTTCACGAGCTTCTGTAAATGATCTGTCGCCGCTGGCCTGCGGAGAATGGTTGCCGTACAGAACGAACGGACGCGTCCCGTCCGGATTCATCACGAACAGCGGAAACTTGTTCGGGTTGCCAAGATGTTCCCAGCGGCCGTAGATGATCTTTCCGCTTGAATGAACCATCGGGTTGATATCGTGGCTCTGGTTGAAGGAAATCTGCCTGATGTTGACGAGCCTTCCATCGCCCGCCCGATCTCCAACGTGAAGCAGGGGGGATTCGCGACGTTCATACTCATCAACAATTCCGGGACGAGTCGACGTGAATACGATCTGGCCATTCGGAAGATATGCCGGATCCATATCGTCACCCGTTGATCCGTCTGTGAGTTGAACGAGATTGGTTCCATCAGAGTTCATTTCGTACAGTCGCCACCGGCTGTTCCGGTTCACTCTCATTGAGAAGAGAATCTTCCTCCCGTCGTATGATATTTCCGGATCGGCACAGGCGCCGAAGTTGCGCGGGTCGGTAATGCCATTTGTCGTGTACTGCGCAGTCAGATTCGTCAACTTGCCCTGGCTGGAGATCGGGCTGAGCAGGTAAAGATCACTGCCGGGATAGTATTTGTCGATATTGCTACGCATCGGCTCGCTGATATTATTTGTGCGGCTTTTTTCCTTCACAAACACGAGCGCCGCCTGGCCGGATTTATCCAGAATGTCATCCGGCGGTGAAGAACCGCACGCCGCAAGCATTGCGCCGATTACTCCGTACAACAGTACATTCGAGAATATTCGGAGAACAACTTGTTTGTGAATCATACGCCTCTCCCCAAGATTCATGTTGTGTGTCGATTTAGAAATACAGTTGCAATCCGAGCGTAAAGACGATATTATGGGAAATGAACGGATCATTGTTCATTATTCTTTGGGAAAAAATCTGATCGCGTACATCATACCGGAATCCCAGCCTGTCGCCTCCAAACAGCCCTTTCAACGGAACTCTCTTTCCGAGACCGAGAACTCCGGCAAAGTTTGATTGCCCGCCCTGATTCAATCCCGCCACTCCAACCACAAGATAGGGAGTATAGCCATTCGGATACGGGTCAATGCCTGCAACGAACTCGTACGTATACAAGCGATCCGTATCAAAGACTTGCGATCGCGTAATGTTCTCGAGAACCTGCGATTTCAAACTTCCGAAACTCAGGGCGCCTTCAATGAAGAACTTTCCTCCTGAAATGAAGTAGTTGTATCGCGCTCCGTAACTGAAATTCGTACCGAATCCGCTTGCGGCATATGCACCCAGTGATATACTGACACTGTTATCGTACGGCATCTGTGCACGCACGGGGGCAGTAACGAACAGTGACAACGAAGCAATCAGCAGAATGACCCGCAAGGGAAGGCGTAAAAAGAAGATCTGAGGAAGTCGCATATTCATGCAGTGAACTCCGTTGGTAGATGTTTATCGAACCATGAACGTAACGCCGAGACTTATCTCTTGAAAGAGCAGCAACTCATCCTTCTGGTCTCTAGTGTTCTTCACATTAGTGACATACTGCTTCACTTCGACGCGCACGCCGAAAGATCGTGTAAAATAGTATCGAGCCCCGGCCCCGAAGTTCACGGCAAGGGACGAGACTGTTTCGTCTCCGATAGTAGCGGTTGGCACGGTAAGCAGCAAGCCTACTCCGGCTGCCCCGTACGGAATAAGCCGGGAACGGGTCGACAGATTCAGAATTGCATTGACAGATAAGGGGTACAGATTTGCCAGATTGCCGATCACCTGCTCCCCCGCCAGTTCAAGATTGAACGATCCGTAGTTCATTGAAAGACGTAACCCGAATGTTCCACTTCGACCCATCAATCCGGTGTGCGGTGCGATTTCGAAACTTACTCCATCATTGAGATTAATTGGTGACGGCTTAGATATTGCAAACGTTGAGTCTACCCGTTGGGAGATTGCCGATGAATGCATTGTGAGAAGAAGGAGGGATGCAAAAACTGCTGTACGAAGATATTCCAAAAGAGCCCCCATGCGTAAATTAGAGTAAAACGTACCTGACAGACACTTGTAGCCAGCCCTTATGGTTCTCATTTTACTTGTTTATCCTTACCGACTTAGCCATACAGCAGACAAATACAAATATAACGTATTATACTGATTTGTCAAGCAAAAATTTTCAGATATTCTTGTAATTATGAATTTTTAATTTCCCTATTTTACTCGTTTTGTGAATGTGCCGTGTTCTAAGGAATGGGTTAGGAGAAAAGAGCATCCGCAGAGACCCACGCAAGCACACTACGTACATCAGCGATTTGGAAGCTCTCTGTGTTCCTGTTCTGACACTTTAGATACTTGTTTTTGCTCTCTGTTCTTCATAGGTTACTTTCAGAAAGTCTCGTTCTTTCAGATCCAAATGGAGAGCAAATCTCTCTGGGACTTTTTACTTCCGCTCTACTCATTCCCCACCTCCCTTGCGAGATTTCTCTTCGTGATTAATAACCCACTTATTTGGAGGAGCAACAATGGAACCTACAACTGCCCCAAGCGGACAACAGAAAGGTACACAAACAGTTGACACGCTTACAATCACCGACAACCGTACCGGTAAGCAGTACGAAATCCCGATCGACAACGGTACAATCAAGGCGATCGATCTACGTCAGATCAAAGTCGATGCAGAGGACTTCGGCATGATGACTTATGACCCCGCGTTCATGAACACGGCATCATGTAAAAGCAAGATTACGTTCATCGACGGAGACAAAGGTATTCTACGCTACCGCGGCTATCCGATTGATGAGCTTGCAGAGCGCTGCTCCTATCTTGAGGTAGCATACCTGCTTATTCACGGTGAGTTACCGAACAAGACACAACTTGAAGTGTGGACGAACAACATCACGACCCATACGTTCGTTCACGAGAACATCAAGAAGTTCATGGATGGATTCCACTACGATGCAAACCCGATGGGGATGTTTGTCAGCACCATCGCTGCACTTTCAACGTTTTATCCATCTGCAAAGAAAATTCATGATGCCCAAGAGCGGATGCTCACAATCTATCGGCTCATCGGTAAAGTCCCGACGTTGGCTGCGTTCGCTTATCGTCACAGCATCGGCATGCCGTATGTCCATCCCGATAATGAGCTAACGTATGCTGAGAACTTCCTGAACATGATGTTCAAAGTGGCCGAGCCAAAGTACAAGCCCAATCCGATTCTTGCCAAGGCACTCGACATTCTCTTCATCCTGCACGCAGATCACGAACAGAACTGCAGTGCAAATGCCATGCGTTCCGTCGGCAGCTCGCATGTCGATCCGTACAGCGCGGCGGCGGCGGCGGCAGCAGCCCTGTATGGCCCGCTGCATGGCGGAGCAAATGCCGAAGTACTTTATATGCTCGATGAAATCGGCAGCAAGGACAAGATTCCGGCGTTCATTCGCGAAGTCAAAGATGGCAAAGGCAAACTGATGGGCTTCGGCCATCGCGTGTACAAGAACTACGATCCTCGCGCCAAAATTATCAAGAAGCTCGCCGATCAGGTATTCGAGGTAACGGGACGCAACCCGAAACTGGATATTGCGCTCGAACTCGAACGCATCGCTCTCGAGGATGACTACTTTGTGAAACGAAAGCTGTATCCCAACGTTGATTTCTATTCCGGATTGATCTATCAGGCAATGAAGTTCCCCGTTGACATGTTCCCCGTTCTGTTCGCAATCGGAAGGATGAGCGGGTGGCTTGCCCAGTGGCAGGAACTCCTGCTCGATCCCGAGCAGAAGATTGCCCGTCCGCGGCAAGTGTATCTGGGGCACGACAAGCGGGACGTTGTTTCACTGAGCAAACGATAAACGTGTTCTTTCACCTCCGGCCGTTTTCGTGCGTCGTGCACGGAACGGCCCGGGGTCTTACTACTTGCATAGAGTTGATGAGATTGCTGAAACTGGCGGTTGCGGTGTTGGTGTGTATGCATGCGGCACCCGGCCAAATGCTGGTTTTGCCGGAAAAGCAGGTTGATACGTTCAACTCCGAAGCCCGTCGGTATCAGTCGTACCTCACAACTCAGCGGCAATCCGTCGCCGACAGCAGAATTGATGTTACATACTACCGCTTGAATCTCCACCTCACGACGTCTCCTCATTTCCTGAGAGGCGTCGTGACCATTAACGCCATCAGCAGAGTCGACCAGCTAGCGACACTATCTCTCGACTTGACCAATACCTTGACGGTCGATTCCATCAAGGTGGAGAACGTCAACGTTCAGTTTGTCCAGCACCCCACTACCGTTTCAATCGAACTCAACCGAAGTTACGGTTTCGGTCAGATGGTGGTGCTGGATGTGTATTATCAAGGAACTCCGCAAGGAACAGGATTCGGCAGCTTCGTCTTCGGCGGGCACGGCTCCACGCCTTGGGTTTGGACGTTGAGTCAACCCTACGGCTCGCGGGATTGGTGGCCTTCGAAGGATCATCCCATCGACAAGGCCGATTCGGTTGACATTTTCGTTACTTGCCGGCAGGATTTCAAGGTTGCGTCAAACGGCAAACTCGCCGGCATTACCCGGAATCCGGACAACACGCACACATACTTCTGGTCCACACGCTACCCGATTGCGACGTACCTCGTATTCGTGTCGCTCACAAACTACGCCGAGTTCACCGATTGGTACCGCTATACTCCAACCGATTCGATGCCTGTTCTGAACTACGTTCTCCCCCAACATCTTACGCAAGCCCGCGATAGCCTCTCAAAAGTTCTCCCGATGTTGGACATCTTCTCGGATCGCTTCGGCCCCTATCCATTTCTCAATGAGAAATACGGGCACGCACAATTCGGCTCGGGCGGCGCAATGGAACATCAAACCATGACTTCGCTTACGCTCGCTGCGTTTGAGGAATACGTTCTCGCGCATGAACTTGCGCATCAATGGTTCGGCGATCTCATTACCTGTGCAAACTGGCAACATCTCTGGCTCAACGAAGGCTTCGCATCGTACGGCGAGTCAATATTTGCAGAGGGCCGGTATGGAATACAACAGTACCGGAACAGAATGTCTGAAACGATGACAACGGCAAAGCGAGCCGTCGGCCCTCTTGTCAAGATCGACACATCGGTTGTCCGGACGTTGTTTGATCAACCGACCGTGTATCGCAAAGGGGCATCCGTGCTTCACATGCTGCGGCATGTTTTGGGTGATTCACTGTTTTTCCTCTCACTCAAGAGTTACGTTGCCGATCCGCGTTTCCGTTTTGGGGTGGCACTTTCAGAGGATTTTCAGCAGGTCTGTGAAACCGTTTCGCAACAATCGCTCGGCTGGTTTTTCCAGCAATGGCTGTACGGCGAGAAGTACCCGACGTATGGCTTCTCTTGGTCTTCCCTGCAGCGTTCCAATGCGTATGAGGTGGCCGTGAATCTCTCTCAATCAACCGGCACTGCCAATCCGGCATTTTTCACAATGCCTGTTGATTTCAGATTTTCGGCTGGCGATTGGGATACAACAGTAACGTTTTTCAACATTGCAAACCCCCAGCAGTTTTCTGTCATTCTTTCTCACAAACCCTCAAACGTCGAGCTTGACCCTGACAACTGGATATTGCGCGACATACAATCCGGCCCTGCGATTCCGGTTGATTTCCGTTTGCGACCGAACTATCCCAATCCGTTCAATGGTTCGACTCGAATCGAGTACGAAGTACCACGTGCAGCGTTCGTTACACTTGCCGTGTTCAACATTCTCGGTCAAAACGTTCGGACGCTGGTAAACGAAACCGTGTATCCGGGATTTCACAGTACAACGTTCGACGCGGACGGACTTCCAAGCGGGGTCTATTATTACAGGCTCCAGGCCGGACAGACGTTCCGAACGCGGAAGGCAGTTGTCATTCGTTGAACGTGTTTATATTCCAAGACGATAGAAAGAGATATGATGAAAGCACCAATCGACAAATCACGTATGCTGCTTTACGCGGCGAGAATTTTAGGATTGTTGTGGGCAGGGTTCTGGTTGTTTTTTGGCATCGCATCAGGGGTCGGCGAGAACCTCCAACTCTCCGGCATCATTATGCACATTCTCTTTCCCGGCCTTGTTTTTCTAGGCATCGCGTTACTTGCGTGGCGATGGCCGAACCACGGCGTGTTCGTCTTTCTTTTGATCGGCGTCTTCGTGCTTATCGGCTATCCTGCCATGATGCATCACTTTCCGCTTTCCACCATTATCTTCGTGGAGTTGACAATGGCTTTCCCGCCGATTCTTGCAGGTATTCTCTTGTTCCTTTCAACACGAATGAAGAATAACGTCACAACTCTGTAAAAATCCGACTATCGAAATCCTGAACAAATACGAATTCAAATACCCGCAACCGGCAATTCAGCGTAGCGGCTTTGACTATTCGGATTTCGATATTGCGCGGGATTGTAGGATTTCGAAATTAGGACTCAGCTCTACAGAATCTCTCGAATCTTCTCAGCGGGACGGGCAAGAATGGCTTTGCTTCCGTTCTCAACAATCGGACGCTGAATCAGATCGGGATGCTTTGCCATCAAGTCGATCAATTCGGCGTCAGAGGCTTTCTTTCCGGCAAGATTCAATTCCTTGTAGACGGGTTCTTTTGTGCGAAGCAGTTCGCGGGGTGTGATCTCGATCTTCGCAATCAGTTCTTTCAGCCTCTTCTTCGGAATCGGGTCGATATAGTAGTTGACTTCCTCGAAATCAACTCCCGCTTCTTTCAGAATCGCCATCGTTTGACGACAGGTTGTGCAGGTTGGTTTTTGGTAGATGGTGAGTTTCGACATTGGTCAGTGACGCCCTCTTACTTCCCTTGCGTATATCTTATCACTTCCGCCCGTTCGAGTGTCACCATTCCGCCGGAGCCGCTGCGCAGGAACAAGTCGTCAACAACCGGCATGAACACCCGAATTTTCTCTTCCGTATCAACAATCTCGACCACAATCGGAAGATCTTCGGAGAGACGCAAAATTTTCGCCGTATGAATGCGGCTTGCAGCGCCGAAACCCTGAACGCCCCGCAGAACGGTTGCCCCGGCAAGTCCCTGTTCTTTCGCCGCGACAACAAGGGCCTCGTACAGCGGCTTGCCGTCAATCTTGTCCGACTCGCCGAGGAAGATTCTGAGCAGTTTGCCTTCGCCTTCAAGTTTCATTACAGTCTCGCTTTCTTACAGCAGTTTGGCCACTGTGATTCCCGACCAGGTTGAGAAAAGACAAATTCCGACACTCGCAAGCACGTTCAGGAAGCCCAATGTGTAACTCCCGTCGCGCAACAATGCCATGGTTTCGTAGCTGAATGTCGAAAAAGTTGTGAAGCCGCCTAAAATTCCCATCGTGAGAAACACCCGAACTGACGGGCTGACGATGAACCGTTCGCCGAACAATGTCATCACAACGCCGATGACGAACGAACCGAGGATGTTAACGGCGAGAGTCCCGTACGGAAATCCGGCGGAAGCGAAGCGATACACGAGTCCCTGCAGCCAGTAGCGTGCCGTGGCGCCTATACCGCCTCCGAGAAAAACAAGTAGATAATTCATGTCAATATTTTACTGAAGAAGTTGAAAAGACGCAACGTCTTGGTTCTCAGCTTATGGGAGTTGGAACGCCTATGACGCAGAGTGAACGGATATTGAGACGTTTTTGTAGAGAGAACTGCAGAATAATTTTGCGATTTGCTGTTTTTTAGTGCCTCACAACACATCAGCGTACACCCGTCTGATCCGTGTCATTAGCGTTGACCGGTCACTTCATTTCGGGTTGTTCCTTGCAGCCGTTTTCAGTATGTTGGATACACTACTGCTCACCTGACAGATGATCCATCAACCTCTGAATGTTCTGCAGACCTGCTTTTCCGCCTCGTGGGGCGGATTGGAATTGCAGGCGCTCGAAATATCAAAGCAACTGAAGTCCCGCACCCACCGTGTGTGGCTTGCATGCATTCACGGCAGCCGGCTTGAAGAAGCGGGCCGCTCCGCTGACATCAACGTTGTGCCGCTGAAGATTCGCGGCTACATTCACCCGCTGATTGTTGCAAAACTCGCCCGGCTGGTCAGGCGGGAAGGTATTGATATTATTCACTGCCAGCATTCAAAGGATATTGCGACGATTGTGCCCGCCAGGAGGATTTCGGGCGAGCGATGCCCGATCATTCTCAGCAAACGGGTCGGTTCGTATGTGCAGAAGAAAGATCTGCTGCATCAGTTCACGTACGCGAACATTGCCAGAGTACTTGCCATTTCCGAAGTCATTCGCAAGAATGTGATTGAGACAACGCCCGTTCCGCCGGAGCGTGTCATAACACTGCACGACGCGGTTGACACGGAAGCGTTCTCTCCAAGCCGTGTCAGCAAGCATCGCATCAGGCGTGAATTCGGCATTGATGACGAGACGCTTGTTGTGGGATTTGTCGGAAGATTTTCGCCGGGGAAAGGGCACGAGGAGTTTCTTGAAGCGGCTTCCGCTCTGAACAACAAGTACGGCAATATCCGCTTCCTGGTTGTCGGCGAGGCGAGCTACGGCGAGCAAGCCTACGAGCAACGCATCCGGTCAATGAGCCGTGCCCTGAAGCTCGATGGTGTTCTTACGTTCACGGGCTTCAGAAAGGATGTGCCCGACCTGATGGCGGCGTTCGATATTTTCGCATTTCCGTCACATGCCGAAGCATTCGGTGTAGCGTTGATTGAAGCGATGGCTCTCGAGAGGCCCGTCGTTTCCACAAACTGCGACGGAGTACTGGATATTGTGGTGGATGGAGAAACCGGTATATACGTGAATCCCCGAAATGCACAGCAGCTTGCCGACGCAATAGAACGGCTCGGCGCCGATCCCGAATTGCGCCTTTCGATGGGAAGAGCCGGACGACGCCGTGTAGAAGAGATGTTTGATCAACAGAAACACATCACACGCATCGAAGAGATCTACTACGAACTGCTTGAATTGCCCTCTTATCTGAAACCGCGACAAAAGGAGAATGTCGAGCGATCATAACCCGCCATTCGCGGAAGCCAGCAGTCACTTCAGCTTCAAAAACTCTGTTTCGTCAACGACCCTCCCGACAGGATACTTATGGAGCCACGGATCGACCCACTTTGAACGGAGATAAAGCCAATTCAACCGTGCCCGGGGATTTCTCGCAAAGCTTGTGTCACTTTGGACTTTGTGTTCAAATTCCTGCTTCAATGCTGAGTCTTCCGCCAACATCGTTGCGGCAACTTCTTCCATTACATACGACTCGGCATATTCTTTTTGCTCGAAGATGGTGTTGAAGAAGCCCCACGCGACAAACGAGTCGGGACCGCGCGGTTCCAACAAGTGCATTGCCACTTTCGCCGTACGCTGGTTCGTTCGAACGATGAGTGTTCCTTGCGGATAGGATCTGGCCTCTTTGATTGTCTCCGTTTTGAACGTCGCCCCCTGCCTTCCCTCGTAAGGACGCTCACGGAACTTCACATCCGAGAATCTGTATGACTCAACCTCCACAGCCGTCGGGTGCGTAATCCGCTTAACGTTAACACCGTGCAGCGTTAGAATCTCATCAACAAATTTCCACTCCGCAGGAATGAGATACGCGTACGGAACCCGGACCGAATCCGTTACAGTCACATCCGAGAAGAACGGAACCACGATTTCCTCCGCCTCTCCTGTATAAACCCGTCGCATGCCGCCGGAAACCGGGCTCGGTTCCATTCTGGATTTGATTCCGAGGAACTTCCTCATTTCACTTTTTTCCGACAGGCCGAATGTCAACGGAAGCATTGTTGCAGCATTGCTTCCCGCATTGATTACCGCCCGGTCGGCTTCCTGAACGACATGGCGAAGCGCTTTCGCATCAGCGTTCACACATTCAATCATTGCCTTGAGGAAATGGTACGTCGCCTCCACCCTGACTTTGTAGGGCTTCAACATATGCGTTTCAATCAGCATTGTTGGGCGGTTATGCAGAGCGCCGTAGCCTGTGGAAAACCGTGGCGGAGCGGCACCCGCCGTCAGGCCTTTGCTTAGATCATTATCCTCGCGGGGGAACACGTAATAGAAAATCTTGTGCCCGGCAGCTTCGACCTTCGGCAGCGATTCGGGAAGGAGTTTCTGGTTAATCCATTGCGCCACGCTCGGGTCGATATTTTGCGCCGTTTCAATCGCGTACGTGATGTCGTACTGACAATCAATGCCGTCCGTTACGTGACAATCAACATACAAATCGGGGAGCCAGGCAGAGAACAGCCGGAGCATGGCCCGCATTTCAGGCGTGTCGGCCTTCAGATAGTCGCGGTTAAGATTGAGATTCTGTGCATTGACACGCCATCCCATTTCCTCCGGTCCGTTCTGATTGATGCGATTGTACGGGCCCGAACGTTCATGGGCATCGACACTGAATATGGGCACGAAGAGAAGAATCGTATTGTCAAGCAGGCTTCCATACTTCTTGGTAATGGCAATGTCACGCATCAACATCAGGCTCGCGTCTTTGCCGTCAATCTCGCCCGAGTGAATGCCGCTTTGAATGAGAATGATCGCCTTGCCGCTCGCCCGCGCTTTGGCAGGATCGAAAATCTTTCCCTTGGAAAGGACAACAAGAGGCAGTTCCCTCCCTTGCGGGCTTTTTCCGAACGACGTGTACTTCACCCACGGTGAAGCCGATGCAAGACGTTTGCAGTACTCAATCGTCTCGGCATAGGGCGGAGTTCGTTTGCCGCCGCTTTTCTCGAAGTAGGTCTCCCATGCGTCCGTACCGGCTGATTGCGCGAACGCTTCGCCTGACATCAGAATACAGATCCCTGCGACAAGCAGTCCAATCCGGAATCCGAAATTCACAATCCGTAATTCCATCAATCTCCTTCGTGTTTGTAGAAATAGTGAGAATCTTCAACCACTTCGTACGTCAATCCCCTGCGTTCGCATGCGCGAATAGCCTCTTCAAGTCGCAGAAATTGCGTTCGCCCGATATACCAGTGTTCTCCTCCCCGCCAACTCACAATCTTGACAGGAGAAGTCCGCGGATCGTCACACCGAGTTGAAGCGTTGTCCATCTCTTTACCTCAATAAAAAACGGGGCATGTCGAGAACTTCGATATGCCCCGTGAAACAAACGCCCGAAGGGTTAGAATGTAGCCGTGATTGTTCCGATCGCCTGCCGTCCGATAATGGAACCGCCAAACAGTTGGTAGACACGGTTATCGAACATGTTGCTTACGGTAATACCGACCCGGTAATTCTTTGAGAGCCGGTAGCCGACTGAACCGTTTACAATCGTGTACGCAGGAATTTTCCCTGAGAAAACACCGGCCGACCAGGTAAACGGCTGCACGTTGCGCATCTGAATCGACATGTCGATGCCATCTGTACGTGTCCAGTTGAACGCCGCGGCGAACTTGTGTTTCGGCGCGTTCGGCAGAAGTATATCGCCCGCCTGTTGTTCCTTCACTTTGAAGTCATACCACGTCCAGTTGCCGCTGATCATGACTTCGTCGTCGATGTAATAGTTGACGCCGACTTCCACGCCGGTTTCATCGACTTTGCCTGCGTTGGTGTACGACACAACGCCCGCCCGCTCGCCGTTTTCAACTGTCGCAAGAAGCGGCCCGAGCTGCGCCGCAAGTTGATTGTATCCGGCGCGAAGCACTGCGAGATTTTGTCGCAACGGGTGGGCCGCAGGAAGTCCGAGCTGGTTGTACAGCGCATTCAAATCATCAAGATTTTTGGGAACGTTCGTGCCGCCATCCATCAGACTGTACCGGGGATAATTCGCATTCACGCCGGGTAACAAGTCGGTAATGAAGTCCTCGGCGCGGTTGTAATATCCGTCAACCGTAACAAACACCTTCTTGTCGAAGAAGACACCTTTGTAGCCAATTTCAAACCCGTTGATTTTTTCGACTTTGAGATCTTTGTTGCCGAGCGCATAAACTCGTGTCGCCTGGTTAAAATTCCACGGCAGATTGGTGGGAAGGTTCAAAGGATCAACAAACTGAGCCGGGAGCGAAGCTTTTACCGCAGCATAGTAGCCTTCGAGTCCGGCTTCGAGCGTTCTCGGACTTGTTGAAGGGGCTGCGGCGTCGACACGAAGGAAAAACTCCGAGTAGTTCGGAACCTGGAATGCCTTGTTGAATGTACCGCGGAATGAATGATCGGGGGAAGGCGACCAAACGATGCCCGCTTTGGGCGAGAACTGACTCTCGTGAAGCGTACTGCGATCCCAGCGTGCAGCGCCCACGAACTTGATTCCCTCGACGGGCGTGTACTCAAGCTGCCCGAAAATGCCGCTTGTGTTATCATCCCGCTGTTGCAGCATCAACGTTCCTCTGGTGTTCACATGATAATAGCGGTGTGAAGCACCGAGGACAACGCGCAAAGCGTCATCGAGCGCATCGAAATTGTACTGGATTTCGCCGTTGACAATGCCGGAACGTTCGGTAAGCGGAGCACCCGAGGCAAGTGAATATTGGGGCTCGACGCTCTTTCGCCCCTGCACCCACGCCATGACATTCAGGTTCGGGCTGCTGAAGTTGATTCGTCCCCAGGGTTTGTGGGCTTTCGTCACCTGTACACGGCCGATGCCTGTTATCAGCACCTCATTCTGCACCTCTGAAAATCCCCCTTCAGCGGTCGCGACATTTTCATCCATAGTATAGTCAACACGCCCTGAGAAATAATGGGATGACACGTCCCCCGCATTCAGCCGCCGTGCTTCAGGTGCAAGCCCCGGATACTCGAACGGCCCCGGCCCAACCCGTGATCGCGTCCATGTGTCGCTTTGTACGCGGCCAACGTTTGCCTTGTAGCTCCAGTTTTCGTCAATAACGGCCGCCTGGCGGAAATCGCCGCGCAGGGTTCCCAATTCGCCCATTGAATAGCTGAGCTTCGAACCCGCTATATCCTTCGGGGCCGGAGTCGAAATGTTGATGACGCCATTGAATGCATTCGGCCCGTACAATGCAGAACCGGGGCCCCTGACAAGTTCCAGCCTGCCGATATCTTCAAGTGGAACCGGTAGGCTATACCATTCCTGCGATCCAAGAAATGCGACTGCCAAATCACGTCCATCCATCAAAACAAGTAAGCGGCGATTGAGGGAGCTGTTGAATCCCCTTGTGTTGATATTGAAATCCTGGACACCACTTTGGACGATATCCACGCCGGGCTCCCCCTCTAACAATCTGGGCAATTGGCCGGAACCTGCCTTCATTTCTATTTCTTTTGGTGCAACAGTTGAAATAGCGGCGGGCGCTTCAACAATACGTTCCGCCTTGCGGGAGGCACCGAACACCGTCATTTCGGACATTTGTACCGAGGTTTCTGTTAATCGAATGTTGCGGGTAGCGGTTCCGCCTGCTGCGACCAGAACTCCCGAGATTTCCAGCGTTTCAAACCCGACGAGGCGTACCACGAGCGCGTACGTGCCGGGAACGAGATTGGTAATCTCATACTTGCCGTCGACGTCCGTTGCGGCTCCCGTGTTCGTTCCTTTCACCACAATATTCACAAACGGAAGCGGATCGCCGGTACGCTGATCCGTGACCCTTCCGTTGATCGTTCCGGTTTGGGCAAACGCTACGGCAGCAGTGCTTGCCACCAGCAGAAAGATGCCGCCAGCGACAAATAGTAGCTTTGCGAGCTTCATAGGTACTCCTGAAGTATGTTGGGGATTGGTTAGATCCGTCTTTCGACGGATTATGCCTGCGGGAATGCGGGCATGAGATGCTGGGTTGAAGATACGTCAGTTGTGTATAATAATCAAACATCAAAGGGGAAATTGACACCTATCTGTTGGTTACGCGACAATCCCACCCCTCTATCCGCATTAAGCCGTTTTCCCTGACTGCCGGCACCGAGCCAAGGCGGCCGAGATGGTCAAACTTCATGATTTCCGCCAGAAAGAACCCTTCCGAAAGTCCGAGGGGAAGGTCCCGGCTGCCTCTCACCCGCTGAGTTTCCGGGACAGGCCGGGCATGTACCTCCTTCGGACGGTCCGCTCCGCGGTAGTTATTCCTTGGAGACCCAATCAATGGCATTACGAACCAAGCGTCGATACGATGGATTCTCGAATGCGAATCTGTCGTGCCCGGGCTGCAGATAGACGATCTTCGATCTCACATACTTGTGAGCCCATCCGATATATTCTCCAGTTTCACAATTATCGGATGTTAACAACGGCGTAACCTCGCTCCGAACCGAGAAGTTGAGGTAGGTTTCGTCGTGTATGGAGAAATCCTGAACATCGCGTGTAACGGGGTGATTTCGATCCGGTATCTTCACCGTGAAATCCTGATCGTGTTTGTAGGTGGATGGTCCGTATTTCTTTCCTTCGTGCATGTAGGGTTGGTGATGGTATTTCCCCCCGATAATCTTCTCGTACTCATCCCACTCCTGATGTGACACGAGGGCATGATGCAGAAATACGCAGCCGACACCCGCTTTGAAAAGCCCCAGAAATGCTTCCTTTTCCGGCTGCGAGATCGGTTGGTACGTGTCAAAAAAGACCACCGCGGCATAGCGTGAATCAAAACCGACTTCTGCAAAGCGCGCAAACGCCGCGGGCTTTGAAATCGTGTCATGCTCAATGCCGCTGAACATTTCGAAGAACGCCTCCTTTTCAAAATCCTTCCCTCCCGTCACGATAAGCACACGCTTCGGTTGTGCATACAGGTCAAACAGCGCCACGCATAACGCAACCAGCAATATGTTGATGTGCCGGAATAGAACAATCGTCCTCATAATACACTCTCTTTTCTGAGCCTACTTTTTCAAGATAGCATTAAGAAATGAAACAGCCCGCTCGGCCGTCTCTTCAAACCACGGGTGAAACATCCAGAACGAATGGGGCGTGCCGGGGATTGTATGAACTTCGGAGTAGATGCCGAACCCGTTCAGCCTCTCAATCATCTCATCCCGTCCTGCGTGAAACCGGGCGACGGAACTGTTGAGAAACAAAACCGGCGGAGTATTGTGCGAAACATGATTCAGCGGGGAAGCCTCACGCCACAGTTCCGGCTTCTCCCTGTAGGTCGCCCCGAAAAATAGCGCCCCGGCGGAAGGTTGGGCCGAACCGGTATCCTTTCCGCTTTCGGCGGGATGCGTGAAGTCGAGTATCCCGTCAACATCGACAATCGCCTGAACAGAAGTCGGAACGCCCGGATTGCTCCCTTCGCCGTCGAACTCAAGAACATCTCCCGTTGTACCTAACAATGCCGCGAGGGTACCGCCGGCCGAATTTCCGTACAAGAAAATTTTGGCGGGATCGATATTCTGCGCCGACGCATTCACTCTCAGCCAGCGAATTGCCGCTTTAAGATCGTGAACCGCGGCGGGATACTGCGCTTCTGTTGAGAGTCGGTATTCAACCGGAACAGCAGCAAAACCCCGCATTGCGAAATAGCCCGCCATGGCATGTTCCATCTCTTTGTTTCCCGAACGCCAGCCGCCTCCGTGAATCATCAGCACAACCGGGTGAACGACGTCATCGTCCGGCCGGAAGATGTCAAGATGCAGCCGGCGGTTGCCGTATGAAGCATAGATGATGTTTTCATCAACTCGAACCCCGTCTTGTCCACGAAACTCAACCGGAGTAATGTGAGGATATTCTTCTCTCAACTTCATCCACGTTGAGTAGATTGTGTAGGATGTGTCGCGGGGAGTTTCAGTCTGTGCCGCGAGGGGCACTGCAGCAAACAACAAAAGAACAGGAACTCTACTCAACCGATTCACTTGGTTTCGCTCGCCCGTTTGAACCATTCCGGAAACCTGTCGAGAACTTTCTGCGGCTCGTGGGTGTACCAGGCGTAGCCGACTCTTCTCTCACGCTCGACCTCGGCAAGAGAATAGACCGGCTTGCCGTCTCTGTTGCAGAAAAGAGGCCTGTGTGTGTTCAATTCAGAGAACCGTGGCCAAATCGGCGGGGCGGACGAATCGGCAACGGCAATGCGGTCGTCGCTTGACTTCCGATAGATGAACTCAGTTGCGGGGGCGGACACGGTTTGAACACGTAATCCGTGGATCACGGATTTCCTGAACCATTCGACGGCGCTTTGCACGGCCGCTGTTACAGCAGGGCCCGGCTCTGTGAGCTTCATGAGAAACAAGATGATCTCGGCGCTTTCCTGATTACAGATGGCTGCCGGCTCGAACGACCGGGCAGCTTGAGGCCGGAAATCAACATCATCATGCTGCTGACACCACACCGACTTCACGCCATCTTCTTCAATCTGGCATTTCAGAATACAGTCGATGCCCTTCCCGAATGCGTTACGAACTCTGCTGCGCCGAACCTCGTCAACGAAAGCATACTCCGGCTCATGATTGACAATCTCTCGCAACAGATTCATCACGCCAATCATCGCGCCGTCGTTGAAGGTGATGTACTTCCTGTAGCCCCGTGTGTCGGGGTGGAATTGCGGCCAGCCGCCGTTGTCATATTGAGCCGTGAGGATGAAATCAATCCCGCGCAGGCAACCATCCTTGTACCGGTCATTTTGGGTCAGTGAGAACACCTTCGCCAGGTACTCAACCTGCGTGTAGGTGGCCCCGTTGTCAAATGTCGTATTGGTTTCGTTTCTCGACTTCTCAACAGCTTCTCTCTGCTCATCCGTGAGAATTGCCCGCATGTCGTAGTTCTTCGGCCAGCCGCCGTTAGATTTCTGGAAGAGAAGAACATTGTCCGCTATTTTCGCTATCTCGGACGATAGGTATCGGGGTTTGTCGGGCAGAGGTGTGATGATCTTGTCATCATCATTGATGTCGTACCACTGATGGGAAGTTTCCCAGAAGCGGCTGAGATCGGCGGCATCATTTCGCTGTTGCGCCGTCGAGCAACTTGACAGCACGAGCAGCAAGAATAGAAGCATCAGTATATCGTATTTACTTCCCTTCATACTTCTTGATCACGAGATACTTCAATTCCGTGTCGCCTATATTCCGGATGCCGTGCTCGCTGTTTGACGGACAGTAGAAACTCGCATACGGCCCCGCAATTTTCGTTTTGCCGTCGAGATAGAATTCAGCAGTTCCCTCCAACACAAAAAAGAACTCGTCTTCAGCATGTTTATGGGGAGGATGCGTTGCTTCATGCGGCTTAACCACACTCATCTTCAGCGTCCGTCCATCCAGAAACTTCTTGTCCGCAAACCAGTATTGATAACCGACTTTCGTCGACTCAACTTTTGCCGGATCGAAGATGTTGACGCAGTTGTTGATTGTGTAGGATTTTCCGGGTGGCGTTTGTGGTTCCGAGCGAAAAATGGCCACGACAACGATCAACACGACAATGAATATTTTCATGATCATCCTTCGGGATAGTTTCTCAGTACCCTCAAGTTACCAAAGAGATGCACGGGAGACAATGCTTTTCCCTATTGCGGCAAGAAACGAGGAACGTGAACTAAGAATCAGCCTTGCTCTTTGCTTCCCGCGCAAACCTCACCAATTCCCAAAATGGCGGAACATAGCCGAGTTCCTTTTCGAATTGCCGCACGCGTTCCGATACCATTGCAGTCATGCGGGCGTGCCGTTCGGTGAACTTCTTGTTGCGCAGCGCTGCTGTTGAGCTCATCCCTTCAGGCACAGGTCCGACACCGCCGAATGCATTCAGGGCAACGCTGTAGGCTTTTACGACGCGTACTACCGGTAGCAAATACCAATCGTACTCCAGTCGTTCTCCTTTTTCCGCTCCCTCCAACATCACATCAATCACGGCGTTGTCGATGTGATCTTTGAGCAATACTTCAGGGTCACGCCATTCGGCAACGACGCGGAGCTGCGGGTCGTATTCAAGATCGGCAGGCTCCTGCGTCTCGAAATGTTCGACGCCAAATGCAGCAAGCCATGATGAAACACCCGCCGTCGAGATGCTCGAAAGTCCCATCCACAACGGAATGCCAACTTGCTTGTATGCATGCGATGCAACTTCTGAACAGAAGAACTCCGAGTTGTCGCGGAAGTTCATTTTGAAATCGTACGGAATCCGTCTCGTCCGGGCGTCCTGCAAGGCAAATGCCGCCGCGTTGTGCGGTTGCATCGGGTCTGCAAGAAGATCGGCTCGCAGCCGAAGCACCATCACCCGGAGTTTTGTATCGCGTAAATATTCATCTATGCTTGCGACAGCGACTCCTTTCTCGATATGAGCCTCAATGATGGATGCGTGTCCGGAAGAATCAACATGCACAAGCGCAACATGCGAGAAGTTGCCGGGATAATCATTGCCCCGCGCAATAAATGCCGACGTTGCGGCTCCGCCCCGTGAAACGAGGATATCCCCGCTGTGAACACGTACACTGAAGATCTCCGCCGAGGGAGTTGCCGATGGCTCATCATAACACACAACACCCGGCGGCAATGAGGAGGGCGACGCCTGAAGTATCACTTCCTCCATCGCTGCCCTGCTTCCGTACAACAACCGGTAGAGCCTGTCACGCACCGGTTGCGCTTGCATGTCCCAGTTGCGTGACTGTTCTTTCACGGCCGTTCGCGTTGCAATAATGGCGGCGGCATAGTCGTTCAGGTATTGCGGGCACGCGGCAACCATCGGAGCAAGAGTGAAGATGTTGCGCTCAATTGCATCGAGCAGCGTATCCTCCGCCGGAAGCGCTGTTTCATGAAGAGTATTTGTCACACTTGAGCTCTGCCCGATACCCGCATGAATCAGACTGTCAAGATTCTCGCAACCGAGCTTGCGTGCAGCTACGTAACTCGATTCCAGTGCAGACCAGTAATGGTCCTGATTCCACGCAAATGCTTTCCGGGCGGCGGGTTTCGGCGGTGCCGGCTCGGGATCGGGTATCAAGAGTACAAGATATACGGCCGCGATTGTTGTTATGAATGCGGCCAGACGCTTCAACTGGCGCGGGACTGTATTCCCGGAGGAGATTTGTGCTGGAGACATCGACCGATAGAGGTGTTGAGATTTGAATCAGCATGAAGATAGCGAGAAAGATGCAGAATTGAAAATCCACCCGCCGCAACTTTCCCGTTTCAACCCGTACTATTATGCAACAAACCCGCATGTTCATTTCCAAAAGGCCAACATGAAAACTTTACAGGCAATAGGCATGGTATTGCTGTGTCTGCTCTCCATCTCCTGCGCATCGCAAAAGGCACTCTGGATCGACGTGAAAGGAGACCACAAGCAAACATCAATCGCGGTGACAGAGGCGATAGCCCGAAAACTCCTTGACACGAGAGAACCTCACATCAACTTCATGAAGCAGAGCGACGGAGGGCCTATCACAAGAGAAATGTTGCAGTCTGTGCTGGATGGCCGTGAGCAATCGATTACCGCTCGCGGCGAACGCGGCTCGGAAGTAACGATGTCCATGAAGCCGCTGACCACTCCCGGCGGGAAGGGAAACAACAACCGGCTCGTCCTTGAAACCCGCAAGGCCGGCGAACAGAAGTTCCGCATCGCCCTCCCCGAACTCGACATTGAGCTCGCTGGCGAAGACAAAGTTTCCGTCACCGCCAACCTTGACTGGAAGTCCTGGCTCCCATTCCTCGCAAAAGAGGGAGGAGCCGTGTACATCAAAGACCACAAGGATGATACGGAAGTGTGGGTGTATGTGGAGTGAAGTAAGCCATCTATGAGTAGGGATATGCCTCCGGCATGTCCTATTGTGTATTGATGTAAAATCCCACTAATGAAGCGGGGTTTTGTTTTAAAGAGTCCTCAATGGCTGAGATAATTACACTTTCTTGAACCAACTATCATCGATTTCCACGTTTTCAATCTGCTTCGTTACCACTCCTAACTTCAGTTCTTTGAGCTTGTCACACAGGAGTTCTCCATCAACGAGGTCAATCGGGGGAGCGCCATCCCGAGTCGCCTCCTTCATAGCTTCTCTCGTGAAAGAACCTGTAGTAATGAATAGCCCTTTGTCAGCACGACCTTGCATCGCACCACGGAAATCCCGAATTAGATTTGGCCCGATGGAGTATTTGTACCGCTTACACTGGAATATGACATGAAAACTCAGGAATCCGCCTACTCTTACAATCCCTTTCCCGTCAATACCACCATCGCCTGCTTTACCAGTAACTTCAACTTGGACAAATCCGCTTTCACGAAGGATTCGTTGTGAAAGACGCTCAAATGAGCTTGGAGAGATTTCGTACAGGGTGCTCAGTAAGCGTTGCTTCCACTCAATCTCATTGTCAGATGGTTCTATAAGCTTCTCAACCGATCCTCCGGCGCTCTTGGTCTTGTCTGCTTTCTCTGATTCCTTTGCTAATTGCATTCGAACGATCTTGACAACCTCGCTTGGGTCAACATTATCAATATCCGTGTCGGGCATTGTCAATGACCATATCCCTCTTTCGGAATTGTCTATGAGGCCGGCCTTCTTAAGATAAGTTCGCGTCCAGTATAGTCTGTATTCAACCTCCGTTTTCGTTTCCTCTTTCCCGTGCGGTATTTGTAGAATCTCATCGCTAAGGCCCACAATCTCGTAAACCTTGTTATTGATCTCTTCGTTCGAGCCCGATCCGCCCAGGCTAATCAATGCTTGAATCACAGGCTTGATGAACTGGTCATACGTTGGAACCAGAGATTTCTTTCGTGCCATTACAACTCCTGAGAACGTTGTTCTACGAAAACGGATCTATATCAAGCACATTATATTTCAATGACACAAGATACGCAATGAATCGACAATTCGCATCTCTGCGTAACGGCTCTCAATTTTTATGAGACTTGCTGTCTTGCTATATTCCCCGCCTGCAATCCCGAACCCACGACCGCCAAACTTCTCTTGGGGATCAAATCTTCAGCCGCTTCCGCAGCTTTTCGTGGGGGACAAAGTGTAAAAGGCTGAGCCGAACACTAACCACTAATTTGTGAAGGATTAGTAATTATTAGTAATTGCCCCCCGAACTCCCATAAGTCTCGCCCCTAGCAAATTACCATAGCATCCTATAGAATCCTGACAGCCCTCTTCTCACCAACCCTACTCCCCGCCTGCATCCCCAAACTCACCACCGCCGAAAGCAGCAGCATCCCCGCCATCGGCATGGCGGTGCCGGTGTGAAAAACGCTGACGAGTGATGAGCCGATTGCTCCGGCGGCCATCTGCATGCTGCCCATGAGAGCGGAGGCGGTGCCTGCGTTGCGTGTGAACGGCTCGATGGCAATCGCCGTTGTGTTCGGGCCGAGGAAACCTTGTCCCACGAGATAGCCGAAGATCATCAGCATAACAGCCCACGGTGGAACGCCCGCCAGAACTCCCGCAACAAACAGCGCGCTGACGACAGTCTGTGCTGTCGCGGCAACCAATGCAATTTCCCTGCTTCCCCGTTTCCGAAGAACGAACCTGTTCACCTGGCTTGCGCCGATCACGCCGCACGCGCTCAGTCCGAACACCCACGCGAACTGCTGCTCGCTAAAGCCGAAGAGGTTCATGAACACAAACGGCGCGTCGGAGATATAGGCGAACAATCCGCCCGAAGCCGCCGCACTGGCAAAGCCGTACGCAATGAATGTCGGATTCTTCATGATGCCTGCATACTCGCGCACAATCTTGAAGGGATGAAGTGAGAGCGATGTGTCGCCGGCACGGCTCTCCGGCAGGTAGCGCACAACGACGAGAAGAATCAGCGCTGCTATTGCGGCAAGAATAACAAAGATGATGCGCCAACTCCAAACGGCGGCAACGTACGCGCCGACGGTCGGCGCGATAATCGGCGACACGCCGAGAATGAGCATGAGTGTGGAGAAAATGCGGGCAATTTCATTCAGTGGAAACAAGTCCCGCACGATTGCCCTCGCCGCGACAATCCCCACACAACTGCCGATGGCGAGAAGAAAGCGCAGCACCACCAACGCTTCAACGGTCGGTGCAAGGCTGCAGCCGATGGCGGCAACAATGTAGATGAACATCCCGGCAATAAGAGGCTTCTTCCTTCCGTACCGGTCGAGCAGCGGGCCGTACGCAAGTTGTCCGATGGAGATGCCGATGAAGTAGCTGGTCAGTGTCAGCGCTACGTGTGAGATGTCGGTGCGCAAGTCCTGTGCAATCGCGGGAAACCCCGGCAGGTACATGTCGATGGAAAACGGGCCGATGGCCGTGAGAGAGCCAAGAACGAGGATGAGGATGTTATGCTGTTTGCGGTTCATCATACCGGACATTCAGGCTGAAAAGCGAAAACCGCAGAGATTGTTGCGCTCCCTGCGGTTTTACAGGCACTGAAGGAAGAAGTTCTACGAAACGGATACCTGCTGTGGACTGCCCCCAGAAATCAGCTTTTTCAGCTCGAGAAGAGGCTGAAAATCGGGGTCCGCATTCTTCCACAGATCATACAAGCGCCCCGCAATTTCCTGGACCATTTGTTTATCTCCGAGAGCCTTGTACACTTTGGCAAGCGTAAGCAGGGAACTTGGAGCGTTGGTGTTGTAGCGCAGGGCCTCTTCCAACGCATCCAGTGCTGATTCGTAGTCCTTCTCCGTCAAATGAATTTCCGCAAGCTCGTGATAGATATCGGCCCGCGTAAGTTCGGAACCGTACTCCATTGCGCTGTCACATGCCGCGATCGCTTCTTCCACCTGCCCCTGATAGCGGTACAATTGCGCGCGCAATGCGTGAAATTCAAGCATTGCCATCGACTCGCCGAGATTTCTCCGTGTGATTTCGTATCTAATGAAGTCAATATACCGTTCCGCTTCGTCGAACTTGCCGAGTCGTGCAAACGCCCTGACCTTGATGTATGCTGCCCGGATGTTCAGCGAATCGAGTGCAAGAGATTGTTCGCATAGACGTACTGCGTCGTTGTATTCGCCGCGGCGCATCTGCAAAATGGCCTTTGTTGCAAGATGGGAAGCGCGAATCTGGTTGTTCAGAACCATCTTTGTCAAAGCAAGATTGAACTGCTGTTCAGCATCCTTCAGTTTTCCCATAACCATGTACACATCACCGACGCGATTAATGGAGTACCAATAGTCGGGCTTCAACTCCAGCGAGCGTTTGTATTGTTCGAGCGCTTCCTCATACCGTCCTGCTCGAAGCAACACGTCGGCAAAGCTTGCCCGCGGATCGGCCGCATTCGGCGAGAGACGTATATACCGTTCCATCTCCTGAATTGCACGGTCAAAATCCCCCTGGCCCGAATATGCGTAGCCGAGCGACATAGCCGCCGGACCGTATGATGTATCTGTTCGAACAGCCCGCTGGTACAATTCCAGCGCCCTGTCGTGACGCTTGTTCAATTCACACAGATTGCCCCGGAGAACGAATATCTCCGCATCCTTCGGGTAGCGCTCGATCAGGGTATCAGCTACCGCCGCTGCTTCGGCATTTCGGAAATGTATGATGTGGTCGAGCAGGCGGATGAACAATCGTTCCCGTTTTGTCGCGTTCACCGATGCATGAAGCGCCCGCGCTATTTCAGCTCTTGCATCCGATTCATTGCCGTTGCGAACATGCAGGTACGCAAGACGTGCCGAGGCCATCGCGAAGTTGGAATCCAGCCGGAGTGCCTGATCAAACGAGTTCTTCGCTTCCACGTAATAGAAATTCTCGAACTGATGAACACCCTCGCTGTACCATTTCAATGCTTCGGGGGAGTTCGTGGTCAGCTTTGGCGATTCGGTGCAGGAGGAGAGCAAGAATATCACCAACCAGGCTGCTGAACGGGAATATGTTCTCATAAGTAACTCAAACTAAAGGGGATCCGAAATCCATCCTCTATGTCCGACACAGGTTCTTATACGAAAAGACCCGGCTATGGTTTCTTGTCAAGGGCAGAGGGAATAGGCATTGAGGGATTATCCCGAAGGGCCCTCAAACGCTTGAGCCCGGTTTCTATCCTGTCAATGCTTGTGTTGATCAAGTTGACGTAATGCAGGCGCTTTTCGTTGTCGGGAGTTGTCGTTTCAAGCAAATAGGCAGCCATCCGCAAGACGCCCAACGGGTTGTTGATCTCGTGGGCAATTTCACGGATTCCCGACTTCATGTTTGTCACCTGTCCCTGCAACTCTTCCAATTCTGTTTGTTGTGAAGGTGTCATACGCACCGGGCTGAATAGTTGAACTTAGCGGACGAGTTCTTCCTGAAGCGACATGGCATCCGATCTGATCAGGGCCGCAACCGCTTTTACCAATTCACTGATATCTGAAAGCTTGTCAACGACGGCGTCGGCACAAGTCTTTGCCAGTTCTTCTTTGAAGTCAGGATTCAGAAATCCTGAAATCACCATGATTTTCATGTTGTATTGGGATTTGCGCGATTTCAGAAGTTCGAGTATCCGGAACCCGTCAATTTTCGGCATTTTTACGTCAAGAATGAGAAGGTGGGGTTTCTTCTCTCCGATAAGAAGAAGTCCCTCAAAGCCGTCATCGGTTGTGGTAATTTCAACACTTGGCAACTCTGCTGAAATGACACTTTTCAACATTTGAGCATACGGCTTCTCGTCATCAATAATCAGAACGTTGGTTGACGTCTCGTCAATGTACTCAAACGGGATGTCCATTCCGGACGTATCAAGGAACTTCTTGAGGTTTACCGGCCAAACACGATAGTGGCCACCATAGGTTGTAAACGCCTTGAGGGCTCCTTCATAAATCCAATTCAGAACGGTTTTTTTGCTTACGGTACAAATGGACGCAACCTGACCAACCCCCAACGGCTTTCTGTAAGTTACCTTTGAAGACATCCGATGCTCGATAGAAGTGATTTGCGTGATTTACGCATTCAATATAGTGAGGATTGGCAGCGATGTCAATCCAATCACGGGCCGGTTTGAGGAAAGGCGATGGAAATGAGACCCCGATCACCGGGCATGCGAACGTGCCTTCGGAGGAACCTTAGCGGACAGATTCGATGCCGCCGATTTCACGGAGGAGATCCTTCTTCGTGAATTGCGATTTGCTCATCAAACCCGAAACATAACTCCCCAGTTGCTCGCGGGTTTCCTGGTCGATATCCATCGACGTAAGGACGATAATGGGAATGGAACGCGTTGCAGGAATCTGCCGTAGTTGGTACGCGACATTAAGACCCGACATTTCGGGCATGATAAGATCGAGAATGATGACATCGGGGCGTTCTTTCGCGGCAATCTGCAAACCTTCTTTCCCGTGAAATGCCTTCAACACATGATAGCCTTCACTTTCGAGAATCACTTCAATCAAATCAGTCGCCGCCCGATCGTCATCAATTACGAGGACTTTCGGGACTTGCGAATCCGCTGCTGTGTGAAGGCGAACCCGGTCCATTGCGGAGAGAAGATCTTCCTTGTTCACCGGTTTCACGAAATAATCCACGGCCCCGAGACTGAATCCGAGATTCTTCTCATCAACAATAGAAACGATGATAATCGGGATATGCTTGCACAGCGGATGCCGTTTCAACTCCTTCATTACCTGCCAGCCGTCTTTCACAGGCAGCATCAGGTCGAGCGTGATAATATTGGGATGCAGGCGCTTTGCCTTCTCGATTGCTTCAACACCGTCGTGGGCAACTTCGACGCGATAGCCCGCCGCCTCAATGTGAATGCGGAGAAGTTCGCTTGCCTGGGCCGAATCTTCCACAATCAGCGCAAGGGGTTTCTCACCGCTTTCCGACGGGCGGTTCTCACGATTGAGCGCATCCATCAACATCTCGGCCTGCTTCAGTTGCTCGGAGGTTGCATCAATCACCAGCGGAATGCGGAAGCGAACGCTTGTTCCTTTTCCATACTCACTCTCGATCCAGATTTTGCCCCCGTGCAGTTCAATCAGCTTCTTCGTGATGGCCAGGCCCAACCCGATGCCCTGCCGGTTCAGCGCTTTTCCGCTTGCCGCCTGCTTGAACGGCTTGAACAATCCGGCGACTTCCTCAGGCTTGATGCCCGTTCCCTCGTCACGTACTTCAAACTGCAGATCATTTCCCACACGCTCAGACGAGACCGCAACAGAACCATTTTTGCGACTGAACTTGATTGCGTTGGAAACAAGATTGATGAGAATCTGCCTGAAGCGTGTCTGATCGACAACAATTTCCTCGAATTCAGGAGAAAGGGTAAAATCGAGCCGGATACCCTTTTCCACAATGGCTGCTGCAAGCACACGCCGCACGCTTTCCTCGAAATAATTGACGGGGTAGCTGGCAATGTGCAACTCCATTTTGCCGGCCTCGATCTTCGACAAATCGAGAATATCGTTAATTATCTGCTGAAGATGCTTGCCGCTGGCATTGATATTCTTCATGAAATCCTGAACGGCTTCCGGCGAAAGCCCCTCGAACTGTGTTGCCAGCAGATCGGAAAAGCCGATAATGGAGTTCAACGGCGAACGGAGTTCATGACTGAACGTGGCAAGAAACTTCTTCAGCGTGTCGCTTGCTTCCTGTGTTTTCTGCGTCTGGTTTTCGAGAGCTACGTTCTTCGAGCGAAGTTCATCAATGAGGCGCTTGCGGCTCATGCCGCTTGCAAGTTCGTTCGCAACCACCGAAAGCAGTTCCAATTCTCCGCTCACGAACTTCTGATCCTTGATCGTCAGCACTTCCAGCACGCCCTGCACTTCATCCTGCACAATGAGAGGCGTAACAATCAGCGTCTTGAGTTGCAGTTCATTCATTTCACGCGCAAAAAGGTCGGCGGTTGTGCTTTCGCCGATTTCATCCGTGACGATTATATGCTTCTGAAATGCTGCACGCGCCGGAAGGAAGTACGCATCCTCGCCAACCCGCTGGTGAACCATTTCCTGTGAAAACTCCATGTCGAATAGCGCGGGCGCGACGAGCCGAACTTCCTGTCCGTTGGAGTCATAGAGATAAATGCATACGAACTTGGCAGGGATTTCAAACAGAAGGGCGATCTTTTCGGCGGCCTGTACGCACAATTCGTCGAGATGCTTGGACGAGTTGATTGCTTTCGAGATTTCGACCAACGTCTCCTTTTGACGCTGATCACGTTTCTTCTCGGTAATATCCTGGAAAAAAACCGAGAGGCCGTTTGCAGCCGGATAGATCCGGATATCGTACCACGCCTCAAACCTGTCGTCTTTGTAGGCGGTTTCAAGACTCTGAAACGTTTTCGTGTCCATTGCTAACTGGTACTTATCGCCGAGCAACGCCCCCTTGGCATTCGGAAAAATCTCGTACACATTCTTGCCCAACACTTCTTCGGACTTCAGCCCAGTTCCGTTTTCCGCAGCTTGGTTCCAGTATGTAATTCTGTATTCGTTGTCCAGTGCAAAGAAACCACCGCTAATGCTCTCAAGAATATTCTCATACTGACTGTAGTCAAGCATGAATTTCCCCAAATTCTGTGTAAGAAGTCGGAACACGCTAAGTCTTTGAAATAAATAGGGAAAACAAACAAGAAATGCAAGCAGTTTATTTGGTTGAGGCAGGTAACTTCTTATTTTATAAGAGAGTCTACTAATTCAACTGAGGTATCCGATCTCGAAGGGAGCATAACTACTTTAGAAGATGGTCACGAAAAAAGTGCGGAACAGCCATTTGGAAGAAACGGGCAACCGGAGCACGGAATTCTTCCATCAGGAGTGAACTCTCTTGCGTGGATTTTTTGAATGATGGACGACAGTTCATTCTCGAATTCAGCAAGGGCAAATTCGCCGTATGAGAAGTCAACGGGTGCCTCCGGGCGTTCAGCGAAAAGAAGATGCGCGTGAACTTTGGAGGAGGAAGAATGCCTGCTGACAAGCAGCGAGTAGAATTTCACTTGTGGTTCGTACTGCGCCGCTTTCTGCTGAACTGTGTGGTTGGAAAGAGAATCAGTCTTGTAATCGAGAACGTGCCATATGCCCTGCGAGTCGCGGAAAATGCGATCAAGAGTCCCGACAAGAAAGTCCTTGCCGAACGCCGCCATGATGGTGAACTCCGTACGGGTCTCCGCCCCGCTCTTCACCGAATTCCAGAAGTCTGTGCCGATAACTTTGAGCGCGGTTTCCGCCAGCGACTCAAGTTCGATTGACGGTTCGGAGAGGATGGAATACGAGTCGCGCGCAATGAAGTCTTTCAACAATGTCACTGCCGACTTCTTATCTGTGCCCATGTCGTCAATGTACTGCATGAGATGATGGAACGCCCGGCCGCGCAAGTCGGCGGGAATCTCGGTATCAAGTTCCTCGTCACTCTGATCAGTGTACAATCGCGTCGGTGCAGCAGGAAGTCCGGCAACATAACGTAAGTAGTACTTCGACGGACAATCGACGTACGTCCGGATTTTGCTTGCTGAAAAAATCTCACCCTGAACTCCCGGCGGCAACGGGTCAATCATCAGCCGTTCCGCTTTTGCCGGAGCCGGGCGGGCAAATCCGGCTGCGCTTTGCCGCGCCAAATCCGCGGGCCTCAGAACATGAATGTCAAGTTTGTGCCTTTGTGAAGATCGTTTGAAACCGTTAGCTGTTGCATGCAGGTATTCCGTTACCCGATCAAAAGAGATCTTTCGCTTCGGAACAACATCCCCTACCCCGATCCCGTTCAGCAGCCAGTTCATGTAATGGTCTGTGGAACGGTTACCTTCCACAGCCCCGGACAGGATCAGCATATCCCGTGCACGGGTGCATGCAACGTAGAAAATCCGTTTTTCTTCCGCGATCATTTTCGCACGGGAGTTTCTCTTCAGAAATTCCGCAATCGGCACAATGCGGTCATCGCCGGTTTTTGCCTGCTGCGTGAAGCCCAGTCCCAACTCGTCATCAAGAAACGGCTCATTGTCGTAGCGAAATGTCCGATCAAGGCCCGGCACAATGACTATGGGAAATTCGAGGCCTTTCGCAGCGTGAATAGTCATGATTCTCACGGCATCGGCCAGCACATCAACGGACGCCTGGCCTTCCTTTTCCTCCTGTTCGATCAATCGTTTCAGCCTTCCGACAAAATCGTACAGCGTCGTGAAGCCCTGTTGTTCGTAGCTTCGTGCAAAACGTTTGAGCTTTTCAAGATTGGCAAATGTCTGCTCGGCGCGCGGTGTTCCTGCAACAAAACCTGCATAGGCGGTATCGTTTACAATGCGGTTGACTATTTCGGGAACGGGAAGCCGCGTTGCAACAGTCGTATGCTCAGCGAGAATTGAGACAGCCCGGACAACCGATGTGAACTGTTTCGCCTTGCCTTTGCCCGAAGCAATCAGGTTCCAGAAACTTCCTCCGCGTCTATCCAGCGAAAGTTCGTACAACTCGGCATCAGAAACATTGTAGAAGGGAGATCGAAGAATTCCGGCAAGAGCCACGTCATCATCCGTGTTCAACAGAAACCGGAAATAGTTGTAGAAGTCATAGATGCCCTGCGTCTGAAAATATCCGACTCCGCTGCTGACAAGATAGGGAATGCCGTGGCGAATCAGCGCATCTTCAAGATCGGAAAGACCCGTCCGGCTGCGCAGAAGAATCGCAAAATCACTGAAACCGGCGGAACGGGAGTTCTCCTCTTTCGAAAATACCTGACAGGGTTCGGATCGCAACTGAATGATGCGTCTCGCAATCAACTCCCCTTCCGATATTTTATTCTCCTCTTCATCGATCGAGGGCTCACGCACAATCAGTTCAACTCTTCCCGGAGCCTTGTTTTGCCGCCCCTGGACCAGCGGTTCATACGAGACTTCGTATTTGCCGTTCTCCCCCTTCATCAACGGTTCGAACATAAGGTTGACGAAGGCGGCAATATCACGCAGCAACCGGAAGCTGTCCGCCAGCACAACCGATGCCGGATGGCCGGCACTCTCTTCAATTTCCCTTTTCGTCTGATTGAATACCGCCACATCGGCGTTACGGAAACCGTAAATCGACTGTTTCGGATCTCCTACTATGAACAGATTGCCACCCGACAGGTTGTCCATCAACGGCAGGAGAATTTCGTACTGAAGGGTGTTCGTATCCTGATATTCATCAACCATGATGAATCTGTAGCGTTGAGAAAGCTTGCGACGAATCCTCTCGTCGCGCAGAAGGTTCTTGGTCCGGATTTGGAGATCCTCGAAATCCAGGTAGGCGTTTTCGAGCTTTGCTCCCTCGTAGTGTTCAACCGCATTCTGATACAATTCCAGCAATACACGCGAGTGCTGCAGAAGTATCCGGTGAACCGAGTCGTCACCGTGTGTTACAAAATCGATGAGAGGTGACAGTGATTTGAACTTCTTCCTCAATCGTTCCGCTTGCTCACCGATGTTGCTGTTGTCACCGAATACTTTTTTCCGCAACTCACCCTTCTGAGTGAGCATTGCTTCGAGCAGTTCCGCGAACAACTGCAACCGTTCGTGAAGTGCCGTGGCGTGTTTGAATGTGCTGAAGCGCGGACGCAGGCTCATCATCGAGTTCGGCGTTGCAGCATTGACCAGCGCTTGAAGGTCACGTAATACGAGCGGATCCTCGAATTCATGCTTCACAAATGCAGACAAATACGAACGCCAGAATGCCAGCACATCGTCGTCTGTCCGCTCGTACAATCCTCCGGGGAGTATCCACCGCTCCACTTGTTCGCGCTTGAGCGCGAGAGTGTGAACAATGTCCAACACTTTGAATTTTCCGAGAGCACGCAGTACCTCAAACAACCGCTGACGTCCGGCATGGGATTCCCCTTCTTTCAAGATACTGTCAAATGTTTCTTTGATCGCGGCCTCAAGCAGCACCTGCTGGTCGACCACTTCCAACACCGTAAACGCAGCGTCAACACCTGCTTCAACGGGGTATTCACGCAGGATTTTCGAGCAGAATGAATGGATCGTATCAACAACGGCACCGGAGAGTTGCTCACGAATTTCTTCCAGCGTATTTCTTGTTTGGCGATCAGGCGATGACGCAATTCTCTTGCCGATACCGTCTGCGATTTTGCGCTTAAGCTCGCCAGCGGCCTTTTCCGTGAACGTAATCGCAACAACTTCTTTCACTCGTGCTTTGCCCGAGACGAGAATGTCGATGTACCGCTCCACCAACACAAGCGTCTTGCCTGAACCGGCATTCGCGGTAACGGAGAGATGGTGTGAAGTCGTGAGGGCTCTTTCCTGAGATTGTGTCAGCATGATCGGTTCGTGTGGTCGGGATGACAAGCATACTTCGTTGTCAAGTCGTGGGACGATGCTCGTGTTCGTCTATGTTGCATCGGTCGCCCTCGCTCGGAAGCGCTATGCATGAGAAATAAACTGAAAATGTTCAGAGAAGCAAAGGGATTCTCACAGGAGGAACTCGGCGAGCGGCCCGGCGCTTCACGTCAAACCATCACTGCAATCGAGAGAGAGAAGTATGATCCGAGCCTGCCGCTGGCGCTGGAAATCGGCGCATTGATTCGGAAACCCGTTGAGCAGATTTTCGTTGATACGGATGAGAAGTGAAACGCGCATTAAACACATAAGGTGGGCCGTGCGACCCACCTTTGTCAACTGTGTACACCTGCGGATTCATCCCGCATTGATTGATACGAGCTACCGGAACCTTTCTACGTCCTTTCTTTCCAACACTCTTCCCGGGCTCTCGTTCTCAAACAATTCCCCGACAGGAACAACGCGTGATTTCGTCTTGTTGATGCCGAGCGGAAGCATGGCAATGACTTTGTCTTCTTCAAGAATTCGTTCGGAAACCGGCGATGCATACGTTATAGGCGACGGCTCGTTCTTCGCCATCTTTTCCATCAAGTCTTGAGCGTCGTTCGCCACGATGGCTACCTTCATGTTCTTCGGATCGATGTACTTCTTGATGGCAGTGTTGACGTCTGAAACCTTCAGTGTCTTCAGCTCTTTCTCAATCCGATCTATGAAATACTCCGTGCCGTAGAACTCGGAATCCATTTTGTATCCGAGTCTCCGGTCAAGTGTTTGTGCCCAGAGTTTTGAATAGTTCGTCACGAATTTGCGTGTCGCCTCGAAGTCCTTTTCCGAAAGCCCCTTGTCAACGAATTTCTCCAGTTCATACATCGCTGCACGTACGGCAAAATGTGCATTTTCGGGCTGTACCGGTCGCAGCCACACACTGAAGTATTGTTGCCGAAGCGGCGTGTTGACATTCGGGAATGTTGTGCCGGAAGTTCCGCCCGTGAAACGCTCGATGTACGAGTAGTCGCCGTAGTTCAATCCCCTGTCTCCGCGCAAGCGGTTCATCAGAACGCCGTTGAACGTTCGATGTTCGCCGAGGTACGAGTTAGCAACCATCAGGGCGTAGAAGTCCTTGTCCTTGCGAGTTATCGGCAACGGATGCCCCATGGAAATTGCAGTTCCGCGGGCGGGCTTCTGGACAAAGTCGATTTCCAGCCCCTCGATCTTGCGGGGGGCGGGAAGCTGTACCGGCTCGAACTTGCCCTCGGGAAGCTTACTGAAATCGCTTCTCATTGTGGCAACAAGCGACGCCGGATAGCCGCCGGCAATTCCGATCCAGATTCTTCCCGTCGTATACATATTCTTGTAATACGCTTTGACATCGTCGAGCGTAATGGATGTCAAGCCCTGCACTGTTGCGCCGGCCGTTCCATACGGATGGTCTTTGAAGAGAGAAATCAGAAAAGCCTCTTTGCCCAGGTTTTCATCATCTGTTCCGCGAAGGTTCTTTTCAAGATAACTCAACAGGAGATCCTTGTTCCGCGTGAAGTCATCCGGATCGAACCGCGGACTTAGCAACAAATCGGAGAACAACTTGTAATATGCATCGAGATGATCGCGATGAACCTGACCAACAAATGTCGTGATTTCGTTTTCCGGCTGGACGTTGACATTGGCAGCCCAGGGATACATCGTCGCAACCACTTCCTGATATTTCAAATCCTTAGTCCCGCCCTGTGCAATCATGAACGCGGTTAAGGCGTTGATGCCTTCCTTACCCTTCCAGTCGTTGATGGAGCCTGCCCGAAGGATAATACGGAACGTAATCAGCGGGGAATTCTGACTCCGGATTTCGGTTACTTTGATGGGTGTTTTGGCAACCGCCGTTGTCGAGAGCAGCACGCCGAAAATGATACCGAGTGTAAGTGATCTCATGTCAGTTCGCTCCTTCCTGTGTCAGCAGAACAATCGTGCGGTTGTTGGCGCCGAAATATTTGTTCGCCACCATCATCAAGTCATCCGGCGTTACTTTGTCGTACAAGGCATACACACGGTTGACGCTTTCCGGGTCGCCGGTCATCGAAATGTAGTGGGCGATGCTGTTGGCAATCGAGTTCGCATTATCCTGACCCATCGCATAGCTATATTTCAGGAATGATTTGATATCGGACAGTTGCTTGGCCGAGATGGGCGTTGTCTTCGCCTTTTCAATTGCCGCAAAGATCTCCTTCTTCACCATATCAATATTCTTCGGATCTTTGATTCGGGTAAAGATGTTGAACATGCCGGGGTCGCGTGAATCCCCCTGCCCGCCCTGCACAAACTCGACTGCCTGCTCTTCAACAACAAGCTTCCGGAACAGTTCCGATTGCTGCGAAAACACGTACTGCGAAAGCAGGTCTATCGCAGGCATATCAATGTGCTTGTCGCTGAACGCCGGACCGTGGTACCCGATGGCTAGAATCGGCAGAGTCTGCGCTTTCCATTTCAATTCAAAGTACTTCTCTTGAGTCTGCGGAGGTTCCTGCGGTACTTCCAACACATAACTTCCGCGCTTCCAGCCTCCATAGTATTTCTTTGCCAGCGTAACAAACTTGTCGTGCTTGACGTCGCCAACGACGAGAATCGCGCAGTACTCGGGCCTGTACCATCTGTCGAAGAACTTCAGGCTGTACTCGTATTGGTTCGGCATGTCCTGAATATCTTTCAGGAAGCCCATTGTTGTGTGCTTGTACGTGTGATGCTGGTAAGCGTTGTCGTACAACTTCTCGAAGATGGAAAGAAACGGACTTGAATAGTTCTTATTGTACTCACCGAGAATTGCCCCTGCCTCGGTTTTGAAATCTTCTTCCGTGTATTTCAGATTCATGAACCTGTCAGATTCGACATCCATGATCGTTTCCAACGCGTCGGCGCTTGCGAGTGTGTGATACACCGTTGCATCGTTGTTCGTGAACGCATTATTGTCGGCACCAATGGATTTGAGAACGTTGTTAAACGCGTCTTTGTTATATTTGTCCGTTCCGCGAAACATCATATGCTCGAAGAAATGCGCAAAACCGGAGAGCCCGGGCTCGATTTCGTTGCGCGACCCGGCCCGAACCACTGTGTAATACGCAATAATGCCGGGGCTGTCAAACGGAATAGAAATGATGTTCAGCCCGTTATCCAGCATCGTTTGATGAATCGGATACGGAAAGACTTTAGCGTCCTTCTTCACATCCGGCGGACCCGCGATCATTGCCGCAACAACAAGCGGCACGAGCGCGAATGCGAGCATGTTCTTGCTCATGTAACCTCCTTATTAAGTGATTTGTTGGTAGAAATGCTCCTTCACACAAAACGCATCAGATATCTAGTGAACGATGGAGAGTGTAGTAAAAACCTCATACTTGTACGAAATTGTACCGAAAAGTTGCATGTCTGTCGACACTCACTGCAGGCCGTCAAGATTTCTCAGATACTCCCACGTATAAATTCCCGTCTTGTGCCCGTCGCCCCACGTGATGACAATAGCGTTGCGTCCGGAAAGTTCGAGAGAACGCAACTCAGTTTGATTGGCAATGGGCAGACTGAACAGACCCTGACGCCGGTTTTCCTCCTGTTCATGGAGGCACGTTGCACACGGACAATGCCCGCGCAAAAAATCAGTCGTGAATATCGATTCACGATCGTCATCCCAGATAAATGTGATTTCGTTGGGAGATGTGCGTTTGATCTGTTTGGGCTGCATATTGTCAGGAATAGATCAGCTGCAAAGCAGGAGGAAGACGTTTGAATAATGCCCTCAACTCCCTGATGATGGAACGAAGAATTGGCTGCGGCAGTTTTCGTGTTGCCTTGTTCTTCACAAAATCACGTGCAGCCACGATCAATCCGACATCCTTACCCGCCTTTTCGCTGAGAAGATATTTGTGTTCCATAATTTCGACGTAGAGACTTGCCGCTGTTTTCTCCGGAAAAAAATCGGCGACATCGTACTGCAGAAACACTTTGCATACAGGCTGAAACACATCCCTGTACCACTCTTCTGCCGCATCAACAAGCGGTACTTCACGGCCGAGCCGTTCGCTGACGTACCATTTGTGTTCACTGATATGTTTCAATAATACCTTCGCATACCCCTTCACGTCGAAATCACCAAGCAGTTTGTCAACATCAATGTGCGTCATCAGCTCGAACGACCGCATTTCCTGCTCAACCGCGTACCGTTTGTGATATGAGTCGAGAATGAACCGATAGTCTTCGTCGGTCATGACGGCGTCACGCACAATGCCGCTTGCGCGCAAGTCCGCTTCAGTCCATTGCATCGACTCAAGAAAGAACTCAACATCAGCATGGCGCAGTGAATCGGTAATCGAGCGGTGGATTTCGACTGTTTCGGCATCGGCAAGTACGGCGCGCAATCGAGTGCGAGGGCCAAGTTCGGGCTCGGCCTCGTTGCTGAAGTTGATCAACATGTTGGCAAGCGACGCATCACCCCAGTACACACCTTGAGAGTGCATTTCTACAAACAATCGAATTACGGCATCCCAGATTCTTCTTCTGCTTTCCTTTGAGAAGCCTCTCCTGAACAGGAACGAATCCGGGACTACTTTCTCCATTAACTCCGTAATGAGAAAGCCGGTATGGCGTTCTTGCGGCAACCGTCCGACTTTCGTCTCGATGATTGTTGTACCGTCATTCCTCGCTACGAAGCCGACAGGCCACAGAGTATGAATTTCCATTTCGCGAAGCCGGATATACGTTGCATATTCCCGCCTGGCGCTTTCCAGCGACGTTTCCTTGATGGCATACCGATGGCTGTTCGATTCTACAAAGCGCACAACGTGACGCGAGAGCCCGCTTTTCACTTCGAGAAGTCTGATGCCGTGTTCCTCCCATTGTTCAAGGGACTCTTGCCAGGGGAGGTTGAAGAGTACCGGCAGGGATTCGCCGGGAACAAAGAACTGCAGATTCCCGTCGAGCTTTGAAGGAGAGGCAATCATATCGACCCTCGTCCGTTACATGACAACGTGCACGTCACGCCACCGGCTTGCCCGTGAGAAGTTTCAACGCCTCTTCGTATTTTCTGCTTGTTGTGCGGATAATCTCTTCGGGAAGCTTCGGCGGAGGCGGTTGTTTATTCCACTGAATGGAGAGAAGGTAGTCGCGGACAAACTGCTTGTCGAAACTTGGTTGGGCGCTGCCGGGCTTGTAGCGATCCATCGGCCAGAAGCGCGAAGAGTCGGGCGTCAAGGCTTCATCAATCCATACAACCTCGCCGTTCTCATCCAAACCGAACTCAAATTTTGTGTCGGCGATGATGATGCCTTTGCCTGCCGCGTACTCCGCCCCTTTTGTGTACAGTCCTATTGTCAGGTCGCGCAATTTCGTTGCAAGCTCTTTTCCGACAAGGTTCACAACATCGTCAAACGAGATGTTCTCGTCGTGCGTGCCGATGGGGGCTTTTGTTGTTGGCGTGAAGATCGGCTCGCTGAGTTTGTCCGATTCTCTTAACCCGTCGGGGAGAGTTATTCCGCAAATGGATTTGGACTTCTTGTATTCACTCCATCCCGAGCCGGAAATGTAGCCGCGAACGACACATTCGACTTCAATCGGCTTCAGCTTCTTCGTCAGCATGCTTCGGCCGCCGAAGATTTCCGGCGCCGAGCGGAACGGCTCGGGAAATTCGGTCACCTTTGTCGTAATAATATGATTGCCGACAACAGCGGAAAGATGCCGGAACCAAAATGCCGAAATCTGTGTAAGAACTCTTCCCTTGTTGGGAATCCCGTCAGGGAGAATCACGTCAAACGCTGAAATCCTGTCGGTTGCAACAATGAGAAGTGAGTCGCTGAGATCATACAGATCGCGTACTTTTCCTTGTTTCGTCGGCTTGAACCTTTCAGACGAAGTCTGGGTAATAACCGGGTAGGCCATTGTGTCTCTCGATTAGGGGATGGATGCACGTTTGTGTTGCTCCAAAAAACAAAAATGCACCGAGGAAAACAACCTCGGTGCATTGGAATCGCGACTCATTGCCGCTACGCTTCGAGATTTGCGCCCAAAATTTCTTCGATCGTGCCCCGGTGGAAGCTCTGATCGGGAGGCGACGCCACCGTTGCCCGGCTGATGTTGCCCAGCTTCAACCCCGACCACTCCGAGTGGATCTTTGCCTTGACGAAATCTGTAACTGCCTTCTGAATGTCAGTCGGCTGGAGTTTCTTCTTCGATTGCGGATCGACAAATATATCAATCTTGATTTCGTTACTGGAAATCTTCTTTGGAACGATCATGTAGTCAATTTTCTCAAAATGCCGCCAGCCGTACGTGCGGTTCGTTTTGCTGAATGTTGAGGGAACATGTTTGAAGCTTCGTTCGTCAGCGGTGGGCAAAAGCGTGATGGTGACACGCTCGAATTTCTGAGAACCACGTGCAGGGACCATGCGGTCAATTCTCCAAGGTTGTTGTAAAAGGGGGTTGGTGGGCATTGTTTCTTATTGCTTGATTGCGGGAGCAATATAGCTACAAATTGACGTTGTGTCAACTCGGCGAACTCAAAATTATCTGCGAAAAGTGCGCTGCGTCAACGGCAATTCGGCATTTCTCAACCCGTTTATTCTGCTCCCTGCCCGAAACGAATATGCACAATCTCTGTATACAAATACGTTAGCTCGCTCACTATTTTCTTTAAGTGACTGAGGAAAGCCTAAAAAAGTTTCAAAAAAATCTACTTCCAATCCGAGAACTTGGTTTCGATTGCCAACGCCTTCGATAGCAGGTTGAGATATGTGCTTCGCGGAATTTCGATGGCACCGAGACTTCGAAGATGTTCCGTCATGTACTGTGAATCAAGCAAGATGAACTTGCCGGCTTTCATTCTCTCAACGAGATGAAACAGTGCAACTTTTGACGCGTTTTTCAAGAGGGAAAACATCGATTCGCCGAAGAACGCGCCTCGAATGGCAACGCCGTAAAGTCCTCCAACCAATGAACCTCTGAACCATGTCTCGACGCTATGCGCAAATCCTGCATCGTTCAACTTGGTATACGCGGCAATGATTTCCTCCGAAATCCAGGTGTCTTCGCGGTCGGAGCAATAACGCATTACTTCTTCAAATGCCGTGTCGATCCGGATTTCGAACTCTTTCTTCCGAATGTCCTGTTTCAGGCTTCTTGACACCTTGAAATCATCCAGAGGAATGATTGTCCGGGGATCGGGCGAAAACCACTCAATAGGCCCGTTGCGTGAAGTCGCCATAGGGAAGTAGCCGTTGCAGTAGGCGACAATGAGAAACTCGGGGTCAAGCGAGGGTTCGTTGATGTTCAGGCCTGTCATGAGAACACCGTCAATTACAGCTTCCGCCAAATTGTGAGTATTTCCTTGCCTCTTCGAGGGCTCACCGATCTTTCCGGCGCTTCTACCGATATCAATTCAAGTTTCTTCCCGAACAGCCTGTTAACCTCGTCCATCGAAACGGAAAACGGCGGACCTCCCGAACGGTTGTCGAGCGGGAAGAACAGCCCGATAAATCTCCCTGCCGGTTTCATGAGAGAAGGAACAACTGAAGCAAACTCCGGTCTTCGCGAAGGATCAATCGCGCAGAACGTTACATACTCAACAACGTAATCGAACTCTCCGGAAATTCCCAGCGAGTAGTCAAAAATATCTTCCTGCACCAATTCGAGGGCAACATGTTTTTCCTCCGCAAGCGAGCGTGTGTGTTTTATGGCTTCGGGGGAAAAATCAATTGCAGTAACCGGAAAGCCGTGTTGAGCAAAAAGAACTGCATCATACCCCTTGCCGCAACCCAGGACAAGCGTCTTCCCCGGTTCGAATCGACCGGACTCAAGCAAATCCACAAACACCGGAGTGGGAGTTCCCATATCCCAACTATCCTGGTTGTTGCGATACCGTATATCCCAATAGTGAGGTTCATCCACTCCTGTTTCGTCGGTCATCATGCACCCATCAGCACAACAACCTTGCCGACAGTTTGGCGGGTTTGCAGGGCCCGATGAGCTTCCACAATATCCTTGAACGGAAAGATCTTTCCTATGAGAGGCTTCAGTACGCCCAAGTCGTACAGCTTCAACAACTCAAGGGCTGCTTCTTTGAAGTACGATTCCTTTCCTTTCAACGTGCCAAGGTTGAAACCGAAGATGGATTTATTGGCGCTCATGAGTTGAACGGGAAAAATCGGCTTCATAACCGACATGACGGTGGCGGCCTTCAATTTGTTGAGTGCCCCCTTGCCGGCAACGGCCGCGAGTCCGTACAGAATGTAGCGACCCATCCCGGCAAGCAGATTCCAGCTTTTGTCGTACACAAGCCCGCCCACTGCATCCATCACCACATCAACCCCATAGCCTCCGGTAATACGCTTGATCTCCTCGGCAAAATCAATTGTGTTGTAATTGATGGCATGATGCGCGCCGTTGTTGCGCGCTAATTCAAGCTTTGCTTCCGTTCCCGCGGTGCCGAATATCTCGGCCCCGAGATGCCTGCCCAATTGCAACGTCGCCAGCCCTGCACCTCCGGCGGCGGCGTGCACAAGAAGCTTCTCTCCGCGCCTGATGTTCGCAAGCCGGACAATACCATGATACGCCGTCAGGTACACAACCAGAAACGCCGCGCCCTCTTCGTACCCCATAGATGCAGGCAAGCGCGTTGCAAGTTTTTCGCCCACGCAAACATACTCGGCATGACTTCCGTGACGGCTGTAGCCCATCACTCGCTCTCCCCCTTTGAACTCGGTTACATTTGCCCCCACTTCAACAACTTCACCCGAAAATTCAAGCCCGAGAATGAATGGCGGTGGCGGGGTTCCGGGATACACGCCAAAACGTCCCATCACGTCTGCGAAATTGAGCCCGACTGCCTTCACTTGAATCAAGATCTGGTCGGGTAACGGACGCGGTATCGCCGTTTCCCGGATTTCCAGAACTTCCGGTCCCCCGTATTTTGTGACAAATGCAGCCTTCATCATTCCTCCTTCAGCAATCCGGCCTCACAGGGAGGTTATTGCTCGTAATAATCGCCAAACGGCGACTTGATAGTCCTTTTGGGTTTGTTGAGAACGTATTTTTCGTGCATCGCAAGGAGTTTCTTTTTTGAGAGATCGTCGAGATCCTCGTCATCTTTGTCACGCTTGACAAACATACGGAAATCCTCCTGCTCGTTACGGTTCATCTTGCGTTCAAAATCTCTCAACTCGTTGATGACCTTCCGTTGTTCTATATGTGTCATTCTTTCTCCGGATCAGGCTGTGCTACACGCTGGATTGTTTGTATGCGGCAGATTGTCTTGTAATCGCAATAGGTACAGACCTTGTCGATCTTGTCGTGAGATGTGAGGGGAAATTTCCCCTGCGTCATCTCATCCACAAACGAGTTTACCAGATTGATTGCCTGCGCTATGAGTTCTTTGAGTTCCGCGTCTGAAGGAAGAAGATTGGCATTGGACCGGGCTACCTCCAACTCGGTCTTGTGCTCGCCGCTGCCGACGCCGACCTTCAACTCAACGGGACTGCGTAATTTGTAATACAAACCGCCAGCCGGTGTAATTTCCCTGCGGAATTGCGCTGCAAGCATCTGTTCAATGGTATAGAGATAAATCGGAAGCTGCAAGCTGATGCCCGACCGAACATCGTCGAGTCGTGCCTGCACGTTGCCGGATTTGTAGTCAACAATCACGAAAGCTTCATCCCCGATTTCAACACGATCCACCTTCCCGCTGAGCTGAATATTGCCGGCAACAACCGGCTCATCCGAAAAGAGTTGCGTGTCGATGCGGTTTCGCGAGCCCGGTTGCGGCCCGAACCCGACTTCGAAGAACCCCGGCTGCAGAGGGGAGTTTCTCTTCCGCTCGTGTTCAAGAAACTCGCGCAGCGTGCCTTCCCCCCCGGTACTTTTGTTGCCGAGAATGAGTTCCTTTTCCAACTCCCAGAACGCGTCGGGAATATCGATTTCATCAAGCTTGCGTTCCGCAATTGCGAGCAACATTTTGTGGGCATCGGAGAATTCCGTGTCCGAGCAGCCAACAAGTGAGGGAAGCTTCTGGTCTCTCCGTTCAACATAAAATTCGAAGAGTATGTCATGGAGAACAGAACCCTTGTCCAGCGGAGAGAACTCTTCCTCAACATCCTCAACACTGTTCAACCGCAGAATACGCCGGACAAAGAACTGGTACGGGCACTTGCCGTACGATTCAAGCTGGCTGACGGAGTACACGCGATGCTTCAACTGCATCAGACTCTCTTTGGCTTCCTCCGAAATATCGTTCAAGATCATCCCCTCGAATTCGGGGAGATTATGAGTCTGCACGCGATTCGATTCTACAAGCAAAGCCTTCTCGACAACCTTCACCTTATCACGAAGGATTTCGGGAACATCATCCTCCTTTCTCTTTTCTTCGGAAAGCAAGGCACGTCCGTGATGCCGTAAATAATCGTCCGCCGAGTGAATAGTATATTCAAACGGTACATTTCCCGGATATTCCCACTGCTCGACTTCGGCTATGGCCAGCACGGCATCAATAAAACCCGAGCGTACAAGATCGCGCTCGACTTCCTGCTCGGGGTATGTCAAGTACAGATGTTCCGACCAGTTTGTGATCGCCTGATAGAACAAGTACCGGTTTTCCCATGTGTGCCGCTGCTCGCGCTCAGCGAGGCGCTTGTTTCCGAAAAACAATTCCGACTGATAGACGGAAGGGAACTCGCCATCCACCAACCCCGCGACGATCATGACATCGAGCGGAAGCCCCCGTGTTTCGTCAATTGATGTGACGAGAACTCCCCGGCCGAACTGTTCACGAACGTTGTAGCGTTCCTGTGAAAGGGCAATCTTCAACTGTTCGACATAGAAGCGGAGAGAATAGCGTTGGTCTTTTCCGGCCTGATACTCCAGCACATGCATTGTCTGCTCAACAACATCGATGAACTTGGCGAATGCCCGTGCATCCTGTTCCACAAGTTCGGGGCGATTCTTCACGCCTATCGCCACGATGCGTTGCGAAAGATGAAGCGTCTCAAGAAGATGCTGCAAGGACATGAAGAACTGCGCCGGAGTCTGATCCGGAAGAATATCTGCCAACAGGGATTCAAGCCATTGAATATCCTGTTTGGCCTGTTCAAGCTTGTTGATGTCGCGCTTCGCGCGTTTCTGCTCCTCTTCTTCGAGAGAGATCAGATGAGTTTGCCGGACTTTCTGAATTTGTCGATCGATTCTGGAAAGCCATGAGCGTGCCCCGCCCACAATACGTAACTCCCGCGCTGTCTTCATCAAATTAGAGGAATCGACAGATGTACCGTTGTTCATGCATTCAAAGTACGTTGAGCCGACGGTTCCGAGAACATCTTCACGACGGAATCCCCGCACTGCAACTTCCAGCAACCCGACAATGGCAATGACGACCGGGGATTGCGCCAATCGGTTCCGATCGGTTATGTTCACAGGAATGCCGTATCTCGTGAATTGCTCACGCATGATGTGAGTATACAGCTGCGGCATATACATCGCGACACACACCCGGCTGAGATCCAATGCAGGCTTTTCGGCCACGAGTTGCTTGATCAGCCTGCAGATGAACTCAACTTCGGCAATACGATCCTTGGCCTTCACCACGGTTACATGATCGGCGCATCGCTCTCTTTCAATCTCTCCATCACGTCGAAACATGTTTGCTGCAACATTCCGGAGTGTCTGCGCGACATGGTCGCTCACTTGCGGCCTGTTCAGAATAAGAGTGCCGCTGCCTGTATTGCGTTCTGCCGCGAACTTCATGTCGAGAAACCTTCTGTAATTCTGTTCCAGATGTCCGAACAGGGCTTCATTGCCCGGTTGGAAATCGAACACGAGTGTTACCTCCACATCCATTGAGGAGAGTTTCTGGATGAAGCCGAGTTCGGGTTCCGTGAACTCATCAAATCCGACGATGGACACGCTCTGCACATCGGGGAAAACATCGCGGAACGCGTTTTCGAACTTTGGCTGTGGGCAGGTGTGGTGCAGGGTTTTGAAGACGCCTTCAGGATCGACTGCAGCGAGATTGGAAAGCAAGGATTCGTACGTGGAGTAGATTGTGATAATGTCGCGAAGTTTCGGCTGATCACCCTCCTCTTCCGATACCAACTCTTCCGCGAGGTTTTCGGGATATATCCCGTATTCTTTAAGATGACGAATTACTTGAATAACCTTGTCCAGCGTGCCGCGCGGAAGTACATTCCCCCGATCCCTCAGGTGAAAGTAGCGCAAGGTGCCCCGGGAAGCCACAATTGCCTGCCCAAACAACAGGGTTTGAATCGGGTCCGCAACAACACGGAGATTCTCGAAAGCAGCCTCGAAAAGCCTGAATGCAAGGGATTCCAGCGTAAAGATCGGTACTTGGGCCACCGTTTTTCCCCCACCTGACAGCATTTCCCTGACAAGATGCCGGCTCCTGCGCTTTGTGGGAACCACCAGAAGAGTGTGCTCGACCGAATCAATAGCGGAAAACAGGCCCGGCTGTTGGAGTGAAGGTTTGCTCTTCTGCTTGAGTGTTATGGGCATGACGTCTGTCGCGACTCAGGTAATAGGAAATGGAAGATGAACCGAGTTTGAAGCATAGAGTACAAAAAAAACGCTGAACGCGCAATGAATAGCGTGCGGAACGGACATTGGAAACAATCTTCAAGGATACTGAATCCCATCTTGCATTTCGGCAACCGTAACATGTATATTTGACTCAACAACACTGGAATTTCAAATACAAACAAGCATTCCGGCTAGACACGTAGTCGTTTTTGGATCTTTGAAGAAAGGGGGTGGGCTGATTTGTGACGTGTGTCATCAGAAGAAGGGCTGCAATAGAGTATACTTCGAATAGCTATTGTAACTTTTTTACTCGCTCTGTTTAGTTTGTTCACGGAATACTTACCTGATTCGAAAAGGTAGTGTTTTCCCCGATTGAGAATTGTTCTAATCCCCCAAGGAGTTCATCCTGGCTTCTCTGAAGAATCGACCGGCCATCCTCTTCGCCAACGAGCTAAGAGAATATGCCCAAACCCTCACGACTCATGCAAACGGGGTCGAGTATCCCATCACTCTGCTCCCCGACTCCGGTGACGTTTTCGAACATATTCAAGCGGCGGAGTACGGACTCATTTTCGTGCCGGCATCCCATCCTATGGTTGACGACACAAGACTTCTCAAGCACCTTACCGATCGGCAGCAGCTTACCAAAGTGATTGTGCTTTCAGAACGTGCCGACGTTAACAGCGCAGTAAAGCTGATGAAAGCCGGAGCATTCGACGTGCTCGTGACTCCCCTCGAACCGTTGCGGCTTGTGCAATCCACAGAGGATGCGCTCGCCGAGTTTGTCAAAGAGAAGACCCAGCGACGGTCCGAAGAACGGAACAGAGCCCTCATCAGCTTCGAGGAAATTGTAGGCGAAAGCCCGTCCATCAGCCTTCTGAAACAAACAATCAACACCGTCGCCCCGTCTGATGCCAACGTGTTTGTTTGGGGAGAAAGCGGAACCGGGAAAGAACTTGTGGCGAAGGCTCTGCACTCAAAAAGCAAGCGTGCATCAAAACCGTTTATCGCCATCAACTGTGCAGCCCTTCCGAAGGACATTCTGGAAAACGAGCTTTTTGGTCACGAAAAAGGAGCGTTCACCGGTGCCCTCAGTCTGAAACCCGGATGCTTTGAACTGGCGAATGAAGGTACGCTCTTTCTCGACGAAATAGGTGAAATGAGCACAGCAACGCAGGCAAAACTCCTGCGGGCAATCGAAGAGCAGTCGTTCAGGCGACTGGGCGGAAGAACAGAATTGAAAGTGGATGTACGCGTCATTGCCGCGACAAACCGCGAGGTATCAAGCGCCTTGGATCAGGGAATTTTGCGCTCCGACTTGTATTACCGCTTGAGTGTTGTTGAAATGGAGTTGCCTCCACTTCGCAGCCGCAAGCAGGATATCGTTCCATTGTCTCATCATTTCCTGAAGTTGTTCGGCCTGAAGTACGGCAAGGAGATCCGCGGATTTGCCAGCGACTACCTCGAGATGCTGCAATCCTATCACTGGCCGGGGAATATCCGGGAGCTGCGCAATGCCATTGAACGCGCCGTCGTCATTTGTCCGGGAGAAGTAATTTCCGTTCTCGATCTCCCGGAGAAAATCCTCAAAACGCAGAACGAAATCATGCACATCAGCATCCCGATTGGCAGTTCTGTGGAAGAGGCGGAGAAGAAGCTCATCCTTGAAACACTCGCTTCGGTGGGCAACAACAAAGCAAAAGCCGCCCGAATTCTCGGTGTCAGCAGGAAGACCCTGCACAACAAGTTGCACAGCTTCGATTGGCGGCTTGAAGGGAAGTAAGTCCGCTACCTCGATTGTAAAACAGAAAAGGCTCCGTTGAACAAACGGAGCCTTTGTTGTTCAGCCCGGCAGTCTCCCGATTCAGAACGATGGCATTTGAGTTGCCGGGGGTCCTCCACGTTCGCTCAAGAATTGTTCAACGTTACGATACAAGACTTCCGCCACTACTTCATGCCCGGCTGCAACCCAGTGCCCGTTGTTGTCAAGAAACAGAGGAAACACCGTTTTCGATCTCTCCCGGAAATCGGGACACATGTTGATTGCTTTGATGCCGTTGCCGGATGCCCATTGTTCGAGCTGATCCTGCGGCCACGTAGAGTACACCGTATCCTGCCGGAATTGCCAATACTCCCTCCCCGACTTCCATTCTTTCGGGTGAACCTGTAATCCGTAGGGATACACGGTCATCCAAAAATCAATCCCTTTCACACGAAGCTCGTCACGAATGAGCAGAAGATACTTATGCGTCAACTCCCAGTTCTTGCTGCTGTCAACATACGTTTCCCTGAGCATAGCATACTTGTCGCGGAAAATATCCCCGTTGAAATCCCCTTGTCTTTTGGCCATTTCAAGCTGCGGGGTGATGCGGATGCGGATGAAGTTATAGAGCCGGATATTATGCTTGAACCAATCTTTGATGACGGCAAGCGGGCCTGTCAACAGGCCGTCGGGCTCGCCGGATGGACTTACGCCCAATGGAATTCCTTTCTCATCAAAACGGGCGGTTTTCGTGTACACATAATCGTCATACACATCCGACAAGTCGAAGTTGAGAATAACGAGATCGGGATCGAGTTGAAGGCCGTAATGCTTCAAGTAGAGGTATTCCAGCAAGGGAGAATAACTCCCCACGCCCGCGTTTATTACTTCATACGTCATCGGGCCGGCAAGCTTCTTCAGTCTATCTTCAAGAAGCTTCGAAAACGTTTCATGACTGTGTACGCCGTCACCTTCCGTGTACGAATCTCCTAACATCAAAATGCGATATGTATTATCCGGTTTCCGGACGCTGTACTCCTTGTCCCGTAAGCCAAGAGAATTGATGTTGTAATCAGTGTCAAATTCGTTGGTTTTGTAGCGCCCGGTGGCATTCGGTTTGAATTTGTGGTGGAGAATATCGTCATCTTGTGAATAGAAGTACCTCATTACCTCTTTCGGTTCAGCGAATCGAACCACAACCTCAAGCAAACCTAAGCACACAACTATGGAAACGGCTGTGAGAAGTATCCCCTTGCCAAACTCACGGAGCTTGGAGCCGGATTTCTTCGAGAAGGCGCCATTTCCCCCGTTTTGCAGATCACTCATACTGTCCGTTCTTCCCCTGATTATGAATATGTCACTTCAGAAAAAATTTCTGCCAAATATACCCGCTTTGTGGAAGAAAACAAAGGACACACGTCAAACAGAGCCGGATATACGTTAGAATCTCAAAATATTCGTAATTGACTTACCCTGCTCATTTACCTATATTTCTCGTGGCAAATCACCGAATTTGTGATTCGGAACCAATGTCATACTAAGCTGCGTTAGCAAATCTGACGATTACAGTTGAGATAGGGGTTTCAGTACCAGAATAAATCCACTTTTCAGAAGAGCAAAGGAAAAGGATGGAAGGCAATTTTTCGAACCGTGTGCAGGACGTCATAAGGCTTAGCCGCGAAGAGGCATTGAGGTTGGGGCATGACTACATCGGTACCGAGCACCTCCTGCTCGGTGTGATTCGAGAGGGAGAAGGTATTGCGGTAAAGATACTCCGCAACCTCGGCGTGGACCTCTACAAGCTAAAGAAGGCGATTGAGGATACAGTCCGCACGTCGGGCGGCACACTTACCATCGGAAATATCCCTCTGACGAAGCAGGCGGAAAAAGTTCTGAAAATTACTTACCTCGAAGCGAAGCTCTACAAGTCGGATGTAATAGGAACGGAACATCTCCTCCTTTCTCTTTTGAGAGATGATGACAACATCGCGGCGCAAATCCTTCATCAATTCAATATCCATTACGATGTGGTTCGCGGAGAACTCGACAATATCATCAGCGGCAAGCCCAGCAGTCCGCCTCACGGTTCACAACAAGAAAAGAAGCCCGAGAAATCCAAGACTCCTGTTCTCGACAACTTCGGCCACGACCTGACGAAGATGGCCGCCGAAGACAAGCTCGATCCGATTGTCGGACGAGAGAAGGAAATTGAACGCGTTGCGCAAGTGCTGAGCCGCCGCAAAAAGAACAACCCTGTGCTTATCGGCGAGCCGGGCGTCGGCAAAACGGCAATCGCCGAAGGCCTCGCAATGCGCATTGTTCAGAAGAAGGTTTCACGCGTTCTGCACAACAAACGGGTCGTCACGCTTGACCTTGCGGCACTTGTCGCCGGAACGAAATATCGCGGCCAGTTTGAAGAACGGATGAAGGCCGTGATGAATGAGTTGGAGAAGGCGAAGGATGTCATCCTGTTCATCGACGAGTTGCATACGATCGTAGGAGCAGGCGGCGCATCGGGCTCGCTGGATGCCTCCAACATGTTCAAGCCGGCCCTTTCACGAGGCGAACTGCAATGTATCGGCGCAACAACGCTCGACGAATACCGGCAGTACATCGAAAAAGACGGCGCCCTTGACCGTCGCTTCCAGAAAATCATGGTCGACCCGACGACCGTTGAAGAGACAATCCAGATTCTCACCAACATCAAACACAAATACGAAGAGCATCACGGAGTTCGCTACAGCCCGAAGGCCATCGAGTCTTCTGTAAAGCTGAGTGACCGCTACATCACCGACAGGTATTTGCCCGACAAGGCAATTGATGTAATGGATGAATCGGGTTCGCGTGTTCATCTCGCCAATATTCATGTGCCGAAGGAAATTCTTGACCTTGAAGGAGAAGTAGAGAAAATCAAACAATCAAAGAATCAGGTTGTCAAAAACCAGAACTTTGAAGAAGCCGCACGACTGCGTGATTTGGAGAAGAGATTGTTAAGCGATCTCGAAATTGCGAAGCGCGAGTGGGAGCTGAAGGCGCAAGATACGGTTCATGAAGTGACCGAGCAGGAAATCGCCGACGTTGTTTCGATGATGACCAGCATTCCGGTGAACAAGGTCGCTCAATCTGAATCCGAAAAATTACTGAAGATGGATGTTGCGTTGAAGGATCAGGTGGTTGGACAGGACGAGGCCCTGATCAAGCTGACGAAAGCAATCCGCCGTACACGTGCCGGTCTGAAAGACCCGAGCCGGCCGATTGGCTCGTTCATCTTCCTCGGACCGACGGGAGTCGGCAAGACCGAAATGGCAAAGGCGTTAGCCCGCTATTTGTTCGATTCGGAAGAGTCTCTGATCCGCATTGACATGAGCGAGTACATGGAAAAGTTCAGCGTCTCACGCCTCGTCGGCGCCCCGCCCGGATATGTCGGATACGAAGAAGGTGGCCAGCTTACGGAAAAGGTACGCCGCAAACCTTACTCGGTTGTTCTGCTTGATGAAATTGAGAAAGCGCATCCTGATGTGTTCAATATTCTCTTGCAGGTGTTCGACGACGGAATTCTGACCGACAGCCTCGGACGCCGCGTGGATTTCAAGAACACAATCATCATCATGACGTCGAACATCGGTACGCGTGATCTCAAGAAAAGCGGCGGGTTCGGCTTCGGTACAGACTCGGCAAAACACACGGCGGAATCGATCAAATCAACAATCGAAGATGCGCTGAAGCGGGTGTTCAATCCGGAATTTCTGAACCGCATCGATGACACGATTATCTTCGGATCGTTGACGAAAGAGCATATCATGCAAATAGTTGATATTCAGATGCGCGATTTGATGAAGCGCATTGCGACAATGGGTATCACGATTGAATTGACAAAACCGGCGAAGGAATTTCTCGCGGACAAAGGCTACGATCCGGCGTTCGGTGCACGCCCTCTGCGACGCGCATTGCAGAAGTACCTCGAAGATCCGATTGCCGAGGAACTGCTGAAGGGCAAATACCCCGAAGGAACAGTGCTGCGGGCAAAAGTGAACAAGAAGGCCGACGAGCTAAAGTTCTCCGTCGTCACTGCCGGTGAAGTGGATACGCCGGAGGAAGAAGAAGAGAAACCGGCGGACGTGTCATAGTCGTTGTATGATTCTGCGTTCATAAAAAGTCCCGTGAGATCGTCTCTCACGGGACTTCGTGTTTTTCAGACGGAAGTATGGATATATCCTTCGCGTTGTCAGCATATCTGAGATGAGATCCACAAGCTGTTTTCACTCTCCCTTCACCCCCCACATCATCCCCGCAGAAACCAACCCTGCAACAAGTGTTGCCGTCCATAATGTTGTTGCTCCGAACTGATCGAGGATTGCCGTGCCGACCAATGCGCTGAGTGCGAATGCAAGGCTGAACATCATCTGATACAATCCCATGTACTCGCCGCGCCGTTCCGCGGGCGCTATCTCGGACATGTACGTTGCTGAAGTCGGGAGAAAAATCATCTCTCCGAATGTCCATACCACCACCGTCGCCGCCAATCCCCAAAATTCGCTGATGAACACCATCGCTCCGAACCCGACTCCGACAAGCACAGCACCAATCGAAAGCATCTCCCGATGCGGGCGATGCGCTGTTGCAAGGTTCAGCGGCACTTCAAGGAGAATAATCAACACGGTATTGATCGTAAACATCAACCCGAAATCGGATTCGGGAAGATGCAGGTCGCGTACGAGGAACAACGGCACCGCTGCTTCATGCTGAAAGAAGATAACCAGCACCGGCAGACTCGCAAGCAAAAAGAAGAGCAAGCGCATGTCTTTGAATGCGGGGAGTGTCGCTTTTGCCTGTGCGGTCGCTTGCCGTGCCGCATGATGAGTTGTAAGAAACGGCTTCCACGAGGGCATGAACAACAACGCCGACGCGGCAAGTGCGGTCAGCCCGTCGGCCCAGAACAACGCCCGATAGGAAACGACGAACAGAAATCCGCCGACGGCCGGACCGATACTCATGCCTAAATTGATGGCGAGACGATTGAGCGCAAACGCGGCTTTGCGCTGTTCCGGCGGAGTGATGTCGGCAATAAACGCCAACGCCGCCGGACGAAATGCCTCGCTGATAGCCGACCACACCACAACCGCAACAACGATTGCAGCGAAGGTGTGCGCCAAGGGAAGAAGGAAAAGCAGAAGCCCGCTCAATCCGAGCGAGTAGCGCATCACCTGCAGCGGCCCGAAGCGGTCGCTGAGTTTTCCGGCAAACGACGCCGTGACAAGCGCTGCAATGCCGTAACTGGCAACCACAAATCCGGCTTCTTTGACCGTGTAGCCGATCGTTCTGTTCAGATAGAGAACAAGAAACGGCAGCACCATCATGCCGGCCCGGTTGATGAACACGGCAAACGACATCAGCCACATTTGCTTCGGCAAATCGCCTATGCCGCGCCAAGGGTTCACGACATCGCTCTTGTATGAAGAACACGGTATTGATAGATTGAACTCAATTCATCCACGATAAACATACGAGGCTTTTATGCGATGCAACAGGACTTCTCATTGGTCGATTCTGATTATTCTGTTGACCGGAACTCAGGCATACGCGCAGACGCAGGACACGACATCGCCGGCTGTGAAGAAGAACTACTATGCGGTTCAGTACACAACGGGGACTGCCTGGGATTCTGCCAAGCAACCGAACGAACAGGCGTTTTTCAAAGAACATTCTCAATTGCTGTCAAAGCTCCGAACATCGGGAACGATTGTGATTGGGGCACGATACTCTGATAAGGGACTTCTTGTTGTTCAAGCTGCTTCAGAAGAGGAGGCGCGGACGCATTTTGCCGACGACCCTTCAGTGCTGAATAGTGTATTCCGGTTCGAAGTCTTCCGTCTTGGCGTTTTCTACGGCGGATGTGTGGGAAAATAACCCGTCAAAACTGCGCTGGCGAACCCGGCTCCAACTCGACGAGTCGCTTCTTCATTTTTGTGTGTAGATGTCGCCTCAACAACTGCGGGGTTCCTGTCAGCGCCGGAAACGTCCCGTAATGCATGCCGATGACATACTTCGGTTTGATGAGATCGCAGGCAATCGCCGCTTCACGAGGACCCATCGTGTACAAATCGCCGATAGGAAGCAAGGCAATATCAGGTTGGTAGAGCTTGCCGATGAACTTCATATCGCCAAACAATGCGGTATCGCCGGCATGATAAAGGACAAGTTTGTTCTCGAACTGAATCACAAACCCTGCCGCCTCACCGCCGCCTGCAACGATCTTTCCGTCCACATCAATATCGCAACTGTGTTTGGCGTCCACCATTGTGACCTTGATGCCGCCGACATCTACCGTGCCTCCCTTATTCATCCCGATGGCATTTGTTACGCCGAGGGATGTGAGGTAGAGATAGACTTCGAAGATGCCGACAACAGGTGCATTCGTCCGCTTCGCAATCTCAACGGCGTTGCCGATATGATCGGAATGGCCATGCGTGATAAGAATAAGATCGACGTGCGGGATGTCTTTCGCTCCGGCAGGGGCTTTGGGGTTCTCGAGCCAGGGATCAATCAAGATGGTCTTTCCCGAAGGCGATTCACATCTGAACGCCGAATGCCCCAGCCAGGTAATCTGAACGGATTTTTTTGTTGATGTCATATCGGTACTACCCTTTCTATGTTATGAGAAAGACCGGGGGAGCACCGCTACTCGACGCTTTTCAAGAAGCGTTGAAGGGATGCTTCCCGCTCCTTCTGCAGTTGATGTTTACGATGGATAAGGGGCGGCACAGCCCGTTCCTTGCACGCCGCCTTCGGAAGAGAACACCGCTCGCATGTCTCATTCACCTCGACAACGGGAATGGAGGAATCATTCCAGAAACCGACGGTGTTCTTGAAATTGTCGTTCAGCAGGAATCCCAGACTGATACTGGAATTGGTATTCTCCGTTAACGCAAGCGGCCGCGCCACCGAGATGACGAAGAACTCCGCATCCCCGTCCATGAAACGTGACCGCTGAACGCCCGTAATCGTCGACTCTTTGAGCGTACGTCCCGGCATTTCGGCAAGCTGCTGCAGAAGGGTAATCGAAAGCCACCTGCGGCAATAATGCTCATTCAACCCGATGGCGTGCGGCACAACGACGCGGGACATATTCAACTCTTTCGTCAGCACAAAGTCCTTGCTGCCCACCTCATTGTTGAAACGGAGATAGAACATCTCCTGCATTCCGAAGAAGGTCGGGATGATTTGACTGAGACGATAGAGGAACATCTCAGGCGTTGCCTCGAAACGACGCATGATATTCAAAAACGCATTGCCGTTCCAGGTCGTCCGCTTGAACAGCAGGTCAAGTTCCTTCCGGAGAACAATGCGGTTGATGAACAACGCTCCTGCGAAGTACGACGCCTTGTAGTTGTTCAGCACTTCCGCGAAAGAACCCACCTCTAACCACGTTGACGTAATCGGATGCTCTTTCAAACCGAGAGTGCGGAAGCCGATCTCGCGGGCAAGCAAGAATGCCCGTTGTGAGGGAAGCAGTCGGTCGTTAAGAAACAGCTTCGGCGTCTTGCCTTTGGTGGAGATGGAACGGAACTTCTTCAACTCGGGATATTCGCGAAACGGAATCTCGCCCATCTCGTACCCGAACTCATCTTTCAAAATGCCGAAAAGCTGATCCTCCCGGACCGGTTGCTCAATCTTCAGTTTGTGCTTGCGTGCAAACTCCTCGGCCGCTGTTTCCAACTCCTCGAAATAGTTGGAATGCAACTTCTGGTATGAACGGAGAGCAGCAAACAGAAACTGCTCGACACTCATGTCGTAGTTCTGCCCGATCTCCAGCAACGTCTGAATGAATGCGCCGGCTTCCTGCGGTGACTCTGTAATGAGGCCGACAAGATCACGCGGCTGAATGCCGAATAGCTCGAAGGGAAATTCCTTGATAAGGGGAGATTTCAGAAATATTGTTAGAGGATCAAGCGAGGCGGACATCTTCGCCGAAACAAGCTCGTCGAATGAAACGCCGATGGCATTTGCAATCTGGATGATCTTGTCCGGAGTGGGGTACTTCTTTCCCTTCTCGATCTCGCTCAAATAAGAAACCGACAGCCCGGACTTTGCAGCAAGCTCGGACAGGGAAAGGTCCTGCTCGGCGCGAAGCTGTTTGATCTTCACACCCAAAATCAACCGGAGGTTCTCAGCGTCGATATTCATTGTTTTGCGCAAAAAGGAACAGGGTTCGGTTCCAATATAAGCCTTTTCTGCCAAAATCTCTTCTCTATTAGCGAAACAATGAGTGACCTAAAACATCATCTAATAGCGAAACTTATGTTAAAGCGAATTTTCGCTTGACAAACGAATTTCGCCAAGCTATATTGTTCCCAGTTTGTTCTTTCACATATCCACAATCATTTCAAGGGAGACCGAGCCATGCCCACCTTCGAGGACGTTCAAACACTGGGATCAATGAACCATCGATGGGACGGAGTTACCCGCCCATACTCTGAACACGATGTGCAAAAGCTTCGAGGGACGGTCGACATCAAATACACGCTCGCGGAACTTGGAGCGAAACGATTGTGGAATTTGCTGCATACCGAACCCTATGTCAAGGCTCTTGGCGCGTTGACGGGCAATCAAGCAATGCAGCAAGTGCGTGCAGGTCTCAAGGCAATTTACCTCAGCGGCTGGCAGGTAGCTGCCGACGCTAACCTCGCCGGACAGATGTATCCCGATCAGAGTTTGTACCCCGCCAACAGCGTTCCCGAAGTTGTCAGAAAAATTAATCACACGCTGCTCCGTGCCGATCAAATCCATTCCTCCGAAGGATTAAACGGTATTCACTGGCTTGCTCCGATCGTTGCGGATGCCGAGGCGGGGTTTGGCGGACCATTAAATGCGTTTGAGTTGATGAAGGCGATGATTGAGGCAGGTGCAGCGGGCGTTCACTTCGAGGATCAACTCGCATCGGAAAAGAAATGCGGACATCTCGGCGGCAAGGTTCTTGTCCCGACGAGCCAGTTCATCCGCACGCTCACAGCGGCCCGTCTCGCTGCCGACGTGATGAACGTACCGACACTCATCGTAGCCCGCACCGATGCGGACAGCGCCAATCTTCTGACGAGTGATATTGATCCCCGCGATCACAAGTTTGTTACTGGAGAACGAACAGCAGAGGGTTTCTTCCGCGTCAGAAGCGGGATTGAAGCGGCAATTGACAGAGCCATCTCCTACGCCCCGTATGCCGATCTCATCTGGTGTGAAACATCGCATCCCGATCTTGGCGAAGCAAAAGAATTTGCCGATGCCGTTCACGCACGGTTCCCCGGCAAGCTACTCGCGTACAACTGCTCACCCTCATTTAACTGGGCAAAGAAACTCGATCCTGAAACGATTGCACAGTTCCAGGATAAGTTGGGCGAAATGGGATACAAGTTCCAGTTCGTCACGCTGGCCGGATTTCATGCTCTCAACCACAGCATGTTCACACTGGCCCACGACTACAAAGGGCGAGGAATGGCAGCGTATTCCGAACTTCAGCAGGAAGAATTTGCCAGCGAAGCAGTGGGTTACACTGCAACGAAGCACCAGCGTGAAGTGGGAACGGGGTACTTCGATCTTGTCACGCAGATTGTCTCCGGCGGAACATCCTCAACGACGGCGCTTGCAGGGTCAACCGAACGGGCGCAGTTCTACGCGACAACAGTAGGGCGGTAGAACTCTCTTTGGAAGAATGGCGGAGGGCATTGAATGCCCTCGCAATTTCATACCACTTGGAATTATGCAGAGGAATCGAAGACTATGCACGAAGTTATCGCAGGCCCAGCCGTTGACGCAATCACGTTACTTGGAACATCGGTGAACGAATACCCGGATATTCTGACTCCCGAGGCATTGGAATTTGTTGTCACATTGGAACGTGAATTCAGACCTGCCCGGACACAAATTCTCGCAGCTCGAAAAGACCGTCAGGCACAAATCGATGCCGGTAATCGGCCTGACTTCCTGCCGGCAACACGCGCTGTCAGGGAAAACAGTGTGTGGCGCGTTGGAACCATTCCCGATGATCTCCAGGATCGTCGTGTTGAAATTACGGGGCCGGTCGAGCGCAAAATGATGATTAACGCTCTGAATTCAGGCGCTAGTGTCTTCATGGCTGATTTCGAAGATGCGAACTCTCCAACGTGGGAAAATATCATGAACGGCCACCGCAACTTGCGGGATGCGATCGATCGTTCCATAACATTTACAAGTCCGGACGGAAGAAAATACAAACTGAACGATCACGTTGCGACACTGATGGTCCGGCCCCGAGGCTGGCATCTCGAAGAGAAGCACGTTCTTGTCGACGGCAAACCAATGTCGGCTTCGTTGTTTGATTTCGGGATGTATTTCTTCCATCAAGCGCAAAATCTTCTTGATCGCGGAACGGGCCCGTACTTTTACCTTCCCAAACTCGAAAACCATCACGAAGCACATTTATGGAACAGCGTGTTCGAGTTCGCTCAACACGAGCTCGACATTCCGCAGGGTACAATCAAGGTGACGGTGTTGATCGAGACAATTCTCGCAGCCTTTGAAATGGAGGAGATTCTGTACGAGTTGCGCAATCATATTGTCGGCTTGAATGCAGGGCGTTGGGATTACATGTTCAGCGTTATCAAAAAATTTAGAAATAACCCTGACTTTCTTTTGCCCGACCGATCACAACTGACCATGACGGTGCCATTCATGCGTGCCTACACAGAGTTGCTTGTCAAGACTTGTCACAAGCGAGGAGCTCACGCAATCGGCGGAATGGCGGCGTTCATTCCAAGCAGAAAAGACCCAAAAATCAACGACATCGCGCTCGCAAAGGTCACTGAGGACAAAATACGTGAGTCAAACGATGGTTTCGATGGAACCTGGGTTGCCCATCCCGATCTCGTTCCCGTTGCCCGAAAACCGTTCGATGCGATTCTCGGCGCATCCCCCCATCAAAAACACCGGATGCGCGAGGATGTGAACGTTACTGCGGGGGAGTTGCTCAACTTCACAGTTCCGAATGCAACAATAACCGAAACAGGGTTGCGCAACAACATCAATGTCGGACTGCAATACATCGAATCGTGGTTGAGAGGCGTTGGTGCGGCAGGGATTTTCAATTTGATGGAAGACGCGGCAACAGCAGAAATCTCCCGCTCGCAAGTGTGGCAGTGGCTGCATCATGAAAGAGCGCAACTTGCTGACGGCAGACTTGTCAATGAGTTTATGTACCAAACGCTGCGTGACGAGGAGTTGAAGAAGATCGAAGAAGCAATCGGGCAGGAGGCATTCGCCGCATCCCACTTTGACATTGCCCGAATGCTTTTTGATCAGCTTGTCACGCGGGATCGTTTCGCCGACTTCCTCACACTTGAAGCGTACAAGTACCTGGACTAGAGAAAGCCACGATGGCATAGAGTACACGCGAAAAAGAACTCTGTGTCTCCGCGTCTCAGTGGCAGAATAGATCAGAAAATGTTCCGGGCACTCTCCTGCTTCGTCACCTTGATGTCCTGCAACTGCGGAGCCTTCAGGCGAATCTCCAGTCTGTAATTCCGGTTGGGGCCTGTCGGCACCCAGTTGAACGTCATCTCCCAGCAATGCAAGTCGCGGTAGACACTCACCTGCGGCGCGGCGAAAATTCTATTCACCAGATCATAATTCGTACTGGCCGAGATCTTCCAATTCTCAGTAAGACTGAAACTGAGCGACGCGGACAGATTCGAGCTGCGAAATTTGTTGCGCGGATCCTCTTGGGATTGCGAAAAGTTATAAGAAAGATCAAGCCTCCACGGAATACTAAAATCCGGCACTGGATCATCATACAGCTGGCGAGTGCCGCTTTGCTGACGCAATGAATCAGCCGCGGAAAGTACCGGGCCGGCTGTCGATTTCTTTTTTTCTCCACTCAACGACGTCGAAAGACTGATATTAAAATTCGTGAGTTGTGCCAATTGCCCCGTCTCTTTCACGAGGAATTTATTGACACGCCGACCGATTCTCGGATCCAACGGATCGGGCTCGAATTTGTAGAGATTAAAGCTCGTACTGCCGCTGATATTCAACAACGTTCCGATATTTGTCCGGTAACCAATACTAATCGGGTCGAACTTCAAGCTGTCTCTGGCAAAGTTGTAACCTGTTGAGACATCAAAATTAAGAAGCTGGAACTTGTTCTCCTGCCCCGCTGAATCGGACGATTCTGTTTTCATTTCAATCACATTTTCGATGCGAAGCCCGATCGCCTGCCGTTCTTCACCGGGCGCCCCGCCGAACACTTCGCGATCATAGAATCCGTATTTCTGCACACGTCCAAATTGGTCAACGTATGTTCCAAAATACCCGAATGACGGTTTCGAGAAATCAGGCTGGTACGTATAACTGAGCGATGGCTTTACTTGATGCCGTATGCCCTTGATGCCAAGAATATTTGGTTGGACGATGCCGTAGAATTTCGTTCCTGCACTAATTCCCATACTGAAAACCCGAACGGCTTTGAATCTCCTGAATTCCGTATCAATGACACGGTATGTTGTATCACGATTGCCGCTTGTATCCGGCTCGCCGATGGTTGTCTCCAGTTCGCGGCGTGTCCCCTTCTCGTACCATTTCTCCGTGTAGTTGAAGAAAGGAGTAATAGTGAAATAGCCGAGTTTCGGCGAAGCGTTGATGGTAACGTTGTGCTGAACTCCGCGCCGCTCTTCAACGCGTTCAACACCGAGCGTGTCGGCCTTGTACTGATTGCGCGTATTCAGCAGTTGTCCGCCGTACGTGTAGCCAATCAGGTCGTACCATGCAGAAGATGAACCGCCTGAACTGCTCTTTGAACGGAACGGAAAACTTTGTCCCCGATTGAAACTCAGGTTCGGTAACGCATCGCTGATTTCCAACTGACCCGGCTGTGCAGTGAGGTTCTGCCTTCTGCTCACATTCAACGTGAGACTGTTCGGCGTTCCCTCCCATGATTTGGAAAGGGTGGCATTCGAGTATATTTCCTGACGCAAAAGATCATCCAACCTGTAACTGACGTTTTGATAATACGATGATCCGCTCGTGAACGTGAAGTCGACGACAAGCCGTGTTGTCGGATTGAATTCCTGGTTATGCCCGACATGAATGTTGAACACTCTCTGATTGGAATAGTTGGGATCGCCCCGCTCGCCTGAGATTGTTTTGGCGTACGAAGCATTGATACCGCCGGAGAAATTGTATCGCAATGCGTACCGGAAATTGGAATACAACACCCAGCTTCCCTTCGTGTAGCCGTCGCCCGTCACGCTCCAATCCAGATAATCGTTGATTGCCCAATAGTAGCCGAGATGGAGCAAATAGCGTCCGCGATTGCTTTCGCCGTACGCCGGCCCGATGATGCCCGAGCGCCTTCCTCGCTCCGTCGGAAAAATGCCGAACGGCAGCGCAAAGACAGGCACATCCGACACATACAAATAGATCGGCCGGGCAACGATGTTCTGCTTCAGCGAAATTTTCATTTCCGGACTGCCGAAGTAGTAATGCGGATGATCGGCGTCGCATGTCGTGTACTTGCCGTCGGCCACAAAGAGAACATCCGTTCCTATCTTTTTGATCTCCTCGCCGCGGTAATATCCGCCTTCAAGCTCCGTCTTGCCGACGTCAATTTTCCCTTTCTTCGTTTTGAAGTTGTAGGAGATTTTTTGCCCGCGATATGTTTCATTTCCATCAATCAAATCCGGAGCGCCGCGAATGCCAGTTTTCGACGTATCCGACGCGTCGGGAACACCTTGCGCATTCAGCACGGAGGTATTCCAATTCACATCAATGTACTCCGCTTTTATGCCCATTTCCTTGTACCTGATGCTGCTCGTGCCGTGAAGGTACATCGTTCTGTTGCGCAGCGAGTAGATGATGGAATCCTTCGCAACGTAGGAAACAACGGAGTCAATGCCTGAAGGAGATTGTGCTGCGATCAGCGAATCCACGCCGGTGGTGTCCGAAGATTGCTGAGATAGCGTGTCGGGGAAAGATGGGGTTGTAGTGTCGGGTAAGACTGGAATTGCTTGCGGCAGATCGGGGATTTGAGCCCACGCCGGCGCATGCATTCCTGCAAGAAGGAAAACCAACAGCATGGTTGTAGATGTCGGCTTCTGCATTACCGTTTCTTCGATTTCCACCAACTGAGCAGCCTCTCACGGATCTTCATCTCGCCGCCGAGTTCCGTCGGACGGTAGTAGACGCGGTTCTTCAACCCGTCCGGCAGATACTGCTGCTCGACGAAATGCGTCTCAAAATCATGACTGTACTTGTAGTCGGCGCCATAGTCGAGATCTTTCATGAGCTTGGTCGGGGCGTTCCGCAAATGCAATGGTACAGGTTCATCCGGCTTTGTCTTCACATCACTCATCGCTTCGTTGATGGCCATATACGATGCGTTGCTTTTCAGGCAAGACGCCAGATACGCAGCAGTCTGTGCAAGCACGATCCGCGCCTCCGGCATTCCGATGTAATCAACTGCCGTGAAACAAGACGTTGCAAGCGTCAAGGCATACGGATCGGCATTCCCGATATCTTCCGACGCAAGGACGATCATCCGGCGCGCAATAAATTTCGGATCTTCTCCCCCTTCGAGCATGCGCGCAAGCCAGTACACGGCAGCATCGGGATCGCTTCCTCTGACACTCTTGATGAAGGCGGAGATGATGTTGTAATGCTCTTCACCGCCTTTATCGTACTTCACAAATTTTCGTTGAAATGCCTCTTCGATATGCTTCTTGGCGATAACCCGTCGCTTGTGAACATCAGGCTTCGTCAGGTTGATTGCGGTTTCGAGTCCGTTCAGCAACATGCGCGCATCCCCGCCCGAAAGATGGATCAGATAGTCACGGTTTTCTATCTGAATATCCAGCTTGCTCAATACGTGATCCGTTTTCAGAGCATGATCAATGATGATTGTGAGATGTTCTGTCGAGAGGGATTGAAGAACATAGATGCGCGAGCGAGAGAGAAGCGGTGAGATCACTTCGAACGAAGGATTCTCCGTTGTGGCTCCGATCAGCGTGATGAGGCCGTCTTCGACGCTATGCAAGAGGGCATCCTGCTGTGCTTTGTTGAAGCGGTGAATCTCATCGATGAACAGAATGGTGTTCCGCTGGAAGTGTTTCCGGTTCACAGCAGCTTTGTCCAGAACCTCGCGAACATCCTTTACGCCGGACGAAACGGCATTCAGTTGATAGAAGTCGGCTTGCGTATGTCCGGCAATTATGCGGGCAAGCGTTGTTTTGCCGCTGCCCGGCGGACCCCAGAAGATCATTGAGGGAAGCCGGTCGCTTTCAATCAGAACGCTCAGCGGTTTTCCTTCTCCCAACAGATGTTCCTGTCCCACAAACTCGTCCAGTGATTGCGGACGGACGCGTTCGGCAAGCGGGGCATACGTTGATGGTGGGTTGGATTGAGGTGTAGAGTCGAAGAGTTCCATTCGGTTCGATCGCAGATTACCGATCAGGATTACGACGGGCCGCAATCTGCAATCCGCAATCTCACATCATTTTCTGTTCACCTTGTAGACGGTTTCTCCTTCGCGGATCATCCCGTATTTTTCGCGGGCAACCTTCTCGACCGCCCGCGGATCACCTTCGAGCGCCTTTGCTTCGGATTGCAGGCGCTTTGTCTCTTCTTCCGCCGCCTGAATTTTCGAAACAAGCTCTGCTTTCTGGCTTTGTAAACGGATGCGTTGAACAACTCCATGACTTCCCAACAGCGCGTAGAGAACAACGGCCGATCCGAGGATGAATCGTACCATAAACCGCTTGTTCTTCAACAAACGAACCAGCTTCGCCTTGACGTTCGAGCTTTTGCTGCTCTTGCGGTAGAAAAGACTGTCCATAGCGCACGCAATGTACCAATATTTTCAGGGGTTTGCAACCGAATGAACTGCCGATAAACAAAGCGGCCGAACCCGTATAGGGTCCGGCCGCAAATCAGACGCAAAGACTGCTACTGCGCAATCCGTTTAGGCGGCAGAGCAACGGGTCTGAACGATGAATCCGTCGGACTGGAAACACCATCCCGTATGGTGTTTATAACTGATACCGCTTGAGTGGTGCCATTGATATCGTACACGTACCACTGATTGCCGGCAATTCCGCGCACGATGCGATCTTCACGCACAAGCCCCGCGGAAGTGTACACGCGGACTGTTGCGTCTGAGGAGTCCGACATGAAGTGACTGCCTGTCGAGTTGCGGTTGCTGTAATCATGAATCTTGTACCGCAACGTTCCGGGGAAGAACTTGAAAATCGTGATTGTCTCCGGCCCGTACGAGGTGACATCATCGTGATCGAGGAATGCAATGGTATCGCCGTTCGCCGCCTGGACAACACGGTTCCCGTAGAAAACATGGTACCGTGGTCTTCCCGCGACTGCAGTACTGTCACCTGTCAGATGCGAGTCAAGATCGGAGGGCTTCAATCCCCAATTTAGCACGATCCGTATTTGGCCGGGCGGAACCGGTTGCGTGACTGTTGTCGTGAATTGCGTTGCAGTCGTATCCGTAACGGATCGGTTTGCAACCAGCGGCACACGTCCGGCGGCGTGAATCACATACACATAGTTGCCGATCGTGAGTGAAGTAGTGAAACGACCTTGAGAGTCTGTTGTCAGATCAGGGAACCGAAACGCGGATGTATCGTTGCCGGATCCGACAAAAAATCGGACTGTCGCGCCGGAAATGGCCGATCCTGTTTGGGCATCATTCACGGTACCGGTAATCTGTTGCGCTGCAAGAATTGTTGTCCCCGCCGCAACACTCGTTTGCCCCAAAGGAATAACAACATCGATGTATGCTGTGGGACGCCCGGCCGCGGAAATCACGACGGTATAGCGTCCCGCGGCATTCACCGCTACTTGCCACACACCCGAAGCGTTGCTCGTTCCCGATGCTGCCGGTGAACCCGCAACTGCCGTGCCCGCGTAGCACTGAACCGCAGCCCCTGAAATTGCCTGACCGCCAAACGCCTGCACAGTACCCGATACGTTTATGCCTCCTGACGGTTCGGAACCGGAACCATCTTTCTTGCAACCCGCAATCAACAATGTACAACAGACACCAAAGATGAGAACAGCATTTTTCATACTACCTCCCCTGAAAAATTGTTGGTATGAGAAAAAAAAACGCACGAACATTCTGATGAATATTCGTGCGTTTTTATGAGAACGGTTTTTACTGCGTTGTACGCTGATGCAGTATAGTCAAGGTCGACTTAAGTGTCAAGGTCGTGTGATGTGTATCTCACCGAAAGCGAGAAAGGATGTTGCAGTATTCAACACTCACCAGCCGCTTGAGCGAAGTAGCGAGAGAACAGACTTATGATGAATTTCGGTTTGAACTACGAAATGTACCACTCTTCACGCGGACGGTAGGATGTCCGGCTTTTGCTCTTTTCTTTGTAACGGTCCAGTGCAAGTTGAATGAGCCGGTCAAGAAGTTGTGAGTAAGAGATGCCCGATGCCTCCCACAGTTTCGGATACATGCTGATGGCCGTAAATCCGGGGATGGTATTGATTTCGTTCAGATAGATGTTGTTTGTTTTTTTCGTCACAAAGAAATCCACCCGCGCCATCCCGGCACAATCCAATACAGTAAACGCATTGACGGCTAGTCGACGCAGACGTCTTGCAATTTCTTTCGGCATCTTTGCCGGAATGTCAGCACGAGACTTCCCATCCACGTACTTTGCATCGTAGTCATAGAATTCATTCGAGGGAATGATTTCACCCGGAACTGAGGCAATGGGCTCGTCATTTCCCAGCACGCTTACTTCAATCTCGCGGGCATTCCTGACGCCTTGTTCGCAAATCACTTTTCGATCGAATTCCGCTGCGAGTTCAACCGCGACCTGCAGTTCTTTCCTACCGTACGCTTTTGAAATGCCGACACTCGATCCCGTGTTCGCAGGCTTCACGAATACCGGATATCGCAGGGTTTTTTCGACGGCGGCAGCCACTTTCTTCGGGTTTTCGCGACAGTTCGACGAGAGGAACCACACATATTTCACAACCGGAAGCCCGGCCTGTTTGTGGAGCTGTTTCTGAACAATTTTATCCATGCCGACGGCGGAGGCAAGAACGCCGGCACCGACATACGGAATGTTTGCCAACTCCAACAGTCCCTGCAGCGTTCCATCTTCTCCAAACGTTCCATGAACAACCGGAAACACAACATCAAGCTTCATCTCTGCATACCTTTCCCCGCTGAGAGAAACAAGCGACTGCCGGTTCGGTTCCGGCACAAGAAATCGTTCCGGTTCCCGCTCAAGTCCCTCTTTTGATTTGAGCCGTTGCAGAGATTCCCTCGAACTGATCCAGCGGCCTCCTTTGGTGATCCCAATCGGAACAACGTCATATTTTGCTGTGTCGAGCGCATTGATAACGGAGGTTGCTGAAACGAGCGAGACTTCGTGCTCACCTGAACGGCCGCCGAAAATTACCCCGACTCGAAGTTTTCTATCTACAGGGTTTGTCAAGACGTTGTCACAATAGGGTTTGTTGAATTGGTGGATTAGCGGAGTCCGAGTTCTTGAAGCTTCTGTTCAACGTACTTTCGCAACTCCGGTTCGGTCAGTTCAGTTACCGGGGTTGCCGGGATTTCGCATGCGATCTTGCTGGAAAAATCCTTGCCGTAGCTTTGCACGCTGACAGCCCGCAGTTTGGCGAGCTGCTCTTCCGAGAGTGTTCTTACCCCCCCAAGCATGTGGGCTATAAACGTGATATGAGCTGCATGCTCTACCTTTTCCATCTTGAAAAATGCATCATACACATCAGGTCCGAAAGCAACAGCTCCGTGATTGGCAAGGAGAATTGCGTCGCCCTTTTCGATAAACGGTGCGAGCGACGCGGTCACTTCGGGTGTTGATGGGGTCGCATACTCGGCAAGCGGTATGGCCCCAAGCCCGACAATCACCTCCGGGAAGGTACAGAGATCAAGCCCGATTCTTGCGGTGGCAAAACCTGTTGCATAAACCGGATGGGCGTGCACTACAGCATTCACATCTCTGCGCTGGCGGTAAATGAACAGATGCATCCCGACTTCCGTCGAAGGCTTCCCTGCTCCGCTTACTTGGCGGCCGTCGGGCGACACTTCAACAATGTCGTGTCGTGTCACCATCCCCTTATTGATTCCCGATCGTGTCGTGAGAATGTTGCCACTTCCCAGCCGTACACTGACATTGCCGTCAGTTGCGGCAACCATCCCTCGTGCGTACAAGCGATGGCAGACATCAAGCAATTGCGTAAGAATGTCGGATGATCCGGTCATTAAAAGGATACGGAATGCTGTTCAATGATAGCGAAAGGCAGGGTGAGTTTCAAATTGTGTGGTCACTTCTGAAGGAGGGGCAGAACAAGGCGCTCCAGTTCCGATTTCTCCAACTCTTCAACCTTCATGGTCACAAGTTCCCCCTTGCGGTTATAGATGAACGTTGCCGGAACGCCGCCGCTCCACCGGGGATTCATCGCATTGATGAATTTTTCATCGTCATCGGTTTCCTTGATGTATGATGCGTCCGTAACGTTCAGTCGACGCAGAAAGGAGGTCACCTTCTGTCTGGCTCTTGAGTCGTCATCAATCGATATGAAAACCACGTCAAGCCCCTTCTCTGAATGTCTCTTCTGCAGTTTGAGGAATTCAGGAAATTCTTCGACACACGGCTTGCACCACGTTGCCCAGAAATTCAAGACAAGGACTCTCCCCTTCGATTTCTCGCGCAATGCATTGAATCCATTTTCGTCAATGGGCAGCAAAACAGGCCCAAGGCTTGTGCCCTGCGCCTGCCAAGCATTCTGCGTTATCAGACAGATCAGGAGAGTCGCGATGACGTGCATCAGCTTTCTTTCTTCACGCGCTTGATGGTGCAGCCGAACGCCTTGGTTTCGGCACGCTGAACGGCTTTGCCGGCAAGCAATGCATCGAGCGTCTCACGTAAATCATGCGTTTTGATTTTTTCGGGATTGCGCGAATCATCGATCCGGCCATGATACACAACGGTGCCGTTGTCATCCAGAACGAAAATTTCCGGTGTTACTTGCGCCCCGTATTCGTCGGCAACGACATTGTTCCAATCCTTCAACACATCAAACTTGAAGCTGTTCTTGGCGGCATGTTCTTTTACTTCAGCCGCATCCTCTTGTTTGTTCGAGTTAATGCCGACGAAGGAAATTCCCCGGGGGGAATAATCCGCATACAATGTCGCCATCCTTTCGTTGTAGTCATTGGAAATGGGGCACTGCGTTGCGATGAACATCACCACGGCATATTTGCTTGAGAGATATTCATCAAGTGAATGCTCAACGCCATCGGGATCTTTAAGGGAGAATGAAGGGGCTTTCTTCCCTATCTCAAGTGACTCTGCATGCGTCGTGTTCGATATCGAGAATACGACCAGCGCACCAAGAACAAGCAAAGCCGCACCAATGATGTACTTCTTCATCGCAACTCCTCCGTAAATGATTGTTGTATGTTGATTGTATTGTGTATAAAACGATTATCTACCCTTGATCCACTCTTCGGCAATCTGGACGGCGTTCGTTGCAGCACCCTTGCGCAGGTTATCGGACACTACCCATAACGTCAGGCCGCTGCCAATAGTTTCATCCCGGCGGATTCTTCCCACAAACACTTCATCACGGTCCCAGGCGGCAACAGGCATGGGGTAGAGTGATGCGGTCGGATCATCCTGAAGGAGAATGCCCTCGGCGTTCGCCAGGGCCTCTCGAACTTCATGCATCTCGAATTTCTTTTCAAGTTCTACATTGATCGACTCGCTGTGTCCGCCGTACACAGGAACGCGCACGCATGTTGCATTCACTTTGATGGCATCATCGCCCATGATCTTCTTTGTCTCGTTTACCATCTTGTGTTCCTCTTTCGTATATCCGTCAGGGTGGAACACATCGACGTGTGGCAGGATATTCATGGCAATCTGGTGGGCGAACTTTTTCTCGACCGGCCGGTTAGCAAGTTCGTCTTCAAGCTGGGCAAGTCCCCGTTGTCCCGCTCCGGTCACCGATTGATACGTTGAGACAATAACACGCTTAACCTTCCAACGGTCATGCAACGGCTTGAGAGCAACAACCATCTGAATAGTGGAGCAATTCGGGTTTGCGATGATTCCTTTGTGGTGGAAGATCATTCTCCGATTTACCTCCGGGACAACAAGAGGAACGTTCGGATCCATCCGGAATGCGCTGCTGTTGTCAATCACCAGTGTGCCGGCTTTCGCGGCATGTGGAGCCATCTCCTTGCTCACTGTGGCACCTGCTGAAAACAGGGCTATCTCGATTCCTGCAAACGAGCGTTCCGTCAGTTGCTCGACGGGATGGATGATACCGCCGAATTCCACTTCCTTGCCGATCGATCGCTCGGAGGCAAGGAACTTGATGTTGCCGACAGGGAAGTTCCGTTCCTCCAAAATCTGAATCATCTTCCTTCCCACTAATCCTGTCGCGCCCACAACTGCTACGTTATACAGACGCATGTTCAGTATCTCCTAAGTTCATGACAATAAGTCTTCAAGGTTTTCCCGACTGCGAATGGATGTTGCCTGCGATCCATTCACCAGAACCTCTGCGGGCCGGAGACGGGAGTTGTAGTTCGATGAAAGAACGTATCCGTACGCGCCGGCACAGAGGACGGCAAGCACATCTCCTCGCGAGACGAGAGGAAGAAGCCGATCCTGTGCAAAAAAATCGCCCGATTCACAACACGGCCCCACAACGTCAACCTCTTCGATGATTGTGTTCGAGAGTTGCAGGGGAACTATTTGATGATGCGCCTGATATAAACTCGGGCGAATCAGATCATTCATCCCCCCGTCAATAACAACAAAGTTCTTGCCCTCTTGTTCCTTGCGGTACAACACCGTTGTAACGAGAACTCCGGCATCCCCGACAATTGAACGTCCCGGTTGAATAGTAATTGTACACTCCGTCTTTCTTAATATCGGGAGTACGGTTTTGAGGAATTCCGCTGCAGAAAGAGTCTCAGATTCCATTTTTTCTGCCGGCAGCCGCGGATGCGTGAGCACACCGTGATATCTGATCCCAAACCCGCCGCCGAAATCCACTTCATGCACGGCGATGTTGTTGTTGCGCAATTCCCCGACCACGCGTTCGAGCGCGTGGGCCGCCTCGACAAAAGCCCTCTGACTCAGTATCTGCGAGCCGATATGGCTATGAACGCCCCGGATTTCAACTGATGGAAGATGTTGCGCCCACCCCAGTATCTCCACTGCTTTGCGTGAAGATATGCCGAACTTGTTGTGCTTTTGCCCTGTTGAGATATATGCGTGCGTCCCGGCATCAATATCGAGATTCAGACGAAGGAGGATGCGTGCCGTCTTTCCAAGCCGCGATGCAATCGTGCTGATGACCTCAAGCTCTTGTTTCGATTCGACGTTGAAGGCGTAGATGTCCTCCTCTAACGCGTATGCAATCTCATCGTCGCGCTTGCCGACCCCGCTGAACGAGATGGAGTCCGGTGGGAAGCCGGCGTTGAGCGCAATGAACAGCTCGCCTTTGGAGCCAACGTCGGCGCCCAGACCTTGTTCAGCAATAAGTTTCAGAAGATAAACATTCGCATTCGCCTTGACCGCATACGTTGTACGATGGAGATATCCCTCGAAGGCTGCTTCGATGGCGCGGCAGTTTTCGACGATGGCCCTTCTGCTGTAGACATATAATGGAGAGCCGAATTCCGCAATCAGTTCGGATAGCCTTGCATCTTCGCAGTACAACTCATGGTTCAGGTAGCGGAATGATGTCATCAGCCCCACGCCGATTCGGAAAACTGCTGCGTCTTGCCCTCCGCCTGTGAGTCAAACGGGTCGAAATACTCGGCGTAATTGATGTCAAACCCTTCGGCGAAGAATGCCCCCGAATCCTGATCCTGAATGTATGTGCCCTTGTACTCCTTACGGCTGATAATCTCCAGCATCCCGACCAATGCGTCTACGTCGTCTTCATTCGAATAGCAACCAAAGCTCGCGCGAACCATCCCCGGGAACGTACTGAGGTCGGACGTTACAACGCCGCATCCGGCATCCTCCGCATGATCGGCATCGACGTTCAGCAATTTCTTCGCGTACGGTTGGGCACAGAAGTAACCGTTTCTGACTCCGATGCCGCCTTCCGTCCCGAGGATTGCGCCGACCAAACCAGGATGCATTCCCTCCATGTTGAACGTTATGACGCCCACTTTGTCGTCACGTCGGTCAATTGGCCCGTAATACACCATCCCCGGAATCTTCTTCAATTTCTTCATCGCGTACTCGAGCAGATGTTGCTCGTGCGCTGCAACCGAATCCATTCCCATCTCATTCATCACACACACTGCTTCAGCAAGCGCGAGGCCACCGACGACATTCGGGCTGCCTGCCTCGTCGCGATGTGGAGCGGGGTTCCATTCCACATGATCCAGTGTCACGATGGCGGCAACGCCGCCGCCAACGCTATCGGGTTCCCCCGCCGCGAAGAAATTCCTCGGACCGACAAGAACGCCGGTTCCGAACGGCGCGTAGATCTTGTGTGCTGAGTAGGCAAGAAAGTCAATGTGACGCGGATCGTCATCCGGCAACATGTTTACCGGGCGGTGAGCAACGAGTTGTGCCGCATCAACAAACACGCGGGCTCCGGCACCGTGCGCCAATTCTGCAATCTCGTGGATAGGAGAGCAGATACCGGTAATGTTCGATGCTCCGTTGACTGCTACCAACTTCACGCGGCCTTTGAATCGCTGCAAGATGTCCCGCATTTCATGCACGTCAATGTGGCCGCCATTGAGAACTCCGATGTGAACAACGCTTGCCACTTTGCGCCATGGCAAATCATTGGAGTGATGTTCAATCCCGGTCGTCACAACAACATCGTTCTTTGTAAAATTGAACCGATGCGCGAGTTTGTTGATGCACTCGGTTGTATTCTTTAGGAACACCACAATGTTCCTATCGAGGTCGGCGCCGACAAATTTGCCGCACACATCGTGGGCACTGTCGTACAATTGTGTCGCAATCCTTGATTTGAAACCCGTACCCCGATGGACGCCGGAGTACCATGGCATAAAATCCTCAATTCGCTTCAGCACGCGTTTGAATGCGGGCGTGCTTGCCGCGTTGTCGAGAAACACATACGGCCGCTTGCTGCCATCAAGCACGGGAACGGCTGTGTCGATTCCGACAATTTCAGAACGGACATTCTCGATCCGTATGGACTGGTTGTTCATGGTTCTCTCCGGACGACGATGATATGTATAAGAACAGTTACCCGCGAGGGTGGAACGTGCGGTGCACTTCCTTCAGGTACTCGCGGTCAATATGCGTGTAGATTTGCGTTGTCGAAATATCCGAATGGCCGAGCATCTCCTGCACTGCGCGCAAATCCGCCCCTCCTTCAAGCAGATGTGTCGCGAACGAATGACGCAGCGTGTGCGGATGAACATCTTTCTCCAAACCGGCCTGACGCGCATATCGTTGTACGATACTCCATACTGCCATTCTGCTCAACGACGTGCCCCGGACACTTAAAAACATGGCATCTTCCGACTTATCCCTCCGTGCAAGCAGTATCCTGCATTCTCTTATGTACCGGTCAATCCATCGAAGTGCCGAGCCGCCAATCGGGACAATGCGCTCCTTCGATCCTTTTCCGAATACTCGGACAAGCATCTCGTCCGCAAGTATGCCTGATTGTTTCAGACCAATCACCTCCGAAACTCTCAGTCCGCTTGCGTACAGTGTTTCAAGAACTGCCCTGTCGCGCAGCCACAATTGCTTCTTGTCTTTGGAGGTTGGCGCGGGCTGTGCGAGCATCATCTCCACTTCATTCTGGCTCAGCACATCGGGAAGTAAGCGCGAAAGCTTCGGTGCATCGACTTCTTCCGCCGGGTTCCTTCTGGTTACCCCGTCACCGACGAGAAACTTGTGGAATCCCTTGATGGCAGAAAGCGCCCTCGTTACCGAACGCGGCGACAACCCATCATGCTTGAGAGAAGAAAGAAATTGAGCCGTGTGTGATTCACGAATAGCCCGTATATTCCTCACGTTGTGCTCTTCAAGAAATGCAAGGTAGCGCTGGAGATCAAACCTGTACGATGCTATCGTGTTGCGCGATGCATTCTTCTCCAAGGCGAGATAATGCAGATAACTCTTGCAATGCTCGATCATTGCGTGTCGATGGATTTGATCCTTCGTGAAAGGCGTTCCTCTTTCGGAAACACCGACGCCCTGTTGCCCTCTTCGGCAGGGACATCCGCTGGCTTTGATTCCTCAACCTGTTCCTTGATCCTGCCGCGCTTGTCTGACTCGGATGCATCACGCTTCTCCCCGGTACTCTTCTTCTCACTCTCCGGATACTTCACTCGCCCGTGGTATACCCCGATCAACACACCAAGAAACGCCTTCTTGATTCTCGTGAGATCCTTCAACGTCAATGGGGACTCATCAAGTTCGCCCTCTTCAAACCGCTTCTTGAACAGATCATCAATCAATGACTCCAACTTCTGGGGAGACGGATCATCGAGTGTTCGTGCGGCCGCCTCGATTGAATCCGCCAGCATCAGGATGCCGGTTTCCTTCGTTTGAGGCTTCGGGCCCGGATAGCGGTAATCCTGCTCGTTGATTTCATCAATCTTTGTTTCATCATCGGAGTTTTCTGCCAACTCAATGGCCTTGCGATAGAAGTAATCTATGCGCGTCGTGCCGTGGTGCTGCGGGATGAAGTCAATTACCTCTTCGGGAAGCGTGTGCTCGCGTGCAAGAGAAACGCCTTTCTTCACGTGGTTCTGAATGATCAGCGAACTCATCCGCGGCGACAATTTGTCATGACGATTACGAGTACCCTTCTGGTTTTCGACGAAGTACGTCGGCTTTTCGATCTTCCCGACATCATGAAACAGGGCCCCGACCCGTGCAAGCACTTCATTTGCTCCGACCACTGAGGCCGCTGCTTCGGCAAGACTCGCCATAGTCATACTGTGATGGTAGGTGCCGGGGGCTTTTTCGGACAACATCTTGAGCAGAGGATGATTGAAGTGCGACAGTTCGATGAGCGTGAGATCGGTTGTGACGCGGGCGAAGCGTTCGAAGAAGATCAGCAGCCCGAACGTCAGAACAGGAGAGATGATCGAGTTTGTCAGTGCAAACATCAATGCTTCCAGAATGTTCATCCAAGGCTCGATGCGTTCCATCCCCAGTGCCAGTATCGTCGCGCTGTACCCGAGAAAAATATAGCCGAGCGAGCGGATAATCTGGTTTCTGTTTCGTACACCACGGACTGTGTATACGGACAATGCTCCCGCAATGAGCGCTGCAAGTGCCACCGCGTAATCATTACCTCGTATACCGGCGACGAGAAATGCAATGATCACCGTTCCGTAAAACCCTACCCGCGAATCGAAAATAATCGTCAATAACATCGACGCAACCGGAACAAGAATGAGGTATTCGATTGGCGCTGCGACATCCACGACACGCGTGACGTAGGCGAAGAAGCCCACAAGTACCATCAAGAACGCAATCAGGCCCAAACGTCTATTGTTGCAGAAAATCCGGCGGCGGAACAAGCGCAGATAAATGCCGAATAACAATACCACAACACCGACATGAAGAAAAATGCCGAGATGCTGAAGGGGTCCGGGCGCAACCGTCCCCCGTTCCACTCTTGCTTTGCGTAACGATTCGAGTTTCTGCCTGATATCATATGTGATGCGCTCATTCTTGACGACAATACGATCGCCCTCCTGCACAAAACCCGCTGTTTTGGGCACTGATTCGATTGCCGTCCTGATTGATTGCTGTGTCGCCTCCGCATTGAACCGGATATTCGGAATTATGTGCAGCACAATGATTTTATGGGCAATATCCGCTGTGTCATTGTCGCGCGAGTATTGCACAATCAGATCGTTGTCCAGTTCCCCAACAACTTCATTCTCATCGGTGAACACATGAGCAGAGACAATCTCCTCCACTGTTCCTTTTCGCAAGGCTATTTCGGGCCGCGCAAGCGAATTCTTCTCCACATCCAGAATGCCGCGTTGCAGATGCTTTTCCGCTATACGAAGGATAACATCCCGCATTTCAAGAATGTGTGCGGACGAGAATCTCGAGAGCAAGTTCCATTCACGTTCGTACAGATTCAGTTGAAGCCGGGAGGAGAGCTCGGCAAACACCGTAGAGTCAGCCGGGGAACCGGAACTCCGGAACTTTGTCCGGGCGGCCAATGCCGCCTGCAAACGCTCGAAAAAATTCTTCAGGTTGCTCAGTTGTGCATCGACAACCGATTGATCACGCTCAAAAACCGGATAGACGTTCGTCCTTGCCTGCGCCACTTCCTCTCCGTACTCCTCGGCTTCGCGGGAAATGGGAAACGAAAACGGCGCAAATAAATCCTGCCGTGTCCACACTTGCCCGATCTTGTATTCCAACTCAAAAGACGAGCCGCGAGGAAACATCATGCCCAGCAGGAGTATCAGTCCGCCGGTTATTGCGCCCTTCTTCGCCAAATCCTTCGTAGGAATGAGGCGTCGAAGCCGTTGCACGATTGTCTCTTGTAGTTTATGGTCCGGCATTGGTTATCGGGATGAAGTTTCTGAGGAAATATCGGGAGAATGACATAGAGAAGCAACGCAACACACCGGGCTACACACGGCAATTCACGGCTGCCTGTTCGAGAGGCGTAAACGAAAGAACCCGAAGCCGGGATGACTTCGGGTTCCAGTGTGTGCTATGCAATGCAGATTAGTTGTTTTTCGCGCCCTGATCGATCCACGTAGCAACAGCCTTCACTTCATCATCGGTAAGCCAGACCGCCTTCCCTTCCTGAATCCGCCGTTTCGAATTCAACGGCATACGGTCACCGAAAGGCGGCTTCTCCGCAAGCTTCTGAATGAGCAGACTTTCTCCGGACTTGCCAACTTTGAAAGGAACACCATGTTTGCCGCCAGCGGCTATCTGATTGTATGAATCCATATTCAGTTCGCTCGGATTGAAATTATCTTCCGCATGACAGGGAAGACATTTTGCTTTGATAATCGGGAATACATCATTCTTGAAAGAAATATCTTGCTTCTTGCCGTTCTGGGCAAACAGACTCGCCGACACGAATATCGTCACTGCAAGAACTGCTGCGGCACGGATTTTCATTCTTTTCCTCCCTGATTGTAAGATTCTGCTATCACGAAATTAAACAAACACAACGAACAAATGGTTGCAAATCAGTTATTCTGCGCACCTTGTGCAATCCAGTCACGAATCAATTGTATTGATGCGGACGGCAGTGCCGAACCTCCCAACGGCATAAGATTGCCGCAATTTCCCTCAAGGCGCTTCACCAATCCGCTCGCTCCGGGATTGTTGGGAACAACGCGCATGTCTCCGGCACACGGACCCGTTGTTGCGGCCACATTGACCAAACCGCCGTATGAACTGCCGGAGGCAAGAGAAAACGGCGCCCCACCTCCGGGATGACACCCCTCATTCACGCAACTCGCCGTGAATATCGGTTGAATTTGTGTGGAGAAGGATATGCCCGTTGCGGCGGGAGACACTCGAATTTCGATTTCGATTTCGTTCTCCTCATGCATCGGCGAATCAAGAGATGAGTCGTGCGTATCAGAGTCTTTGATCTTCACGTTCGTCGTTCCGGACACGTTGCCACTGACAGCCTGAATGAGAAGCGTGCCCGTGCCGTTCGCGTTGTTGGTAAGCATCGCCGAGGCAAGGGATGCGCTCGGATCCCTGGTGATTCTGTACGGCGGGTTGCCGCCGCTGATTGCCACTGAGGCGCTGCCTCCCGGGTTGAGTGTAACAAGAAATGTTGCTGCCGTAAGAACATTGTTGCGCGCAACATCGTGCCCCATATCTTTGCAACTGTACATACTTGCTGCAAGCGCCAGAAGAAATACTGCTGTAAGGTGAATTCGGTTCACTGGCATACTACTGCTTCCCTCTTATAAGTAGAAATGAATAAGGAGATTGAACTCATTGTTCTTCAGATCAACAGGATCTTCATGTGAGATTCGGTAAACCGGGCGCACTTCAACTCCGCTAACCGGGAAGAACTCAAAACCAAAACTGTAGCGTGAAACGGCTCCGGCCTTCACATCGATATTCGGATCATAGAATTCATAGATGAATTTGAGGTCAACACCTGTGGTTACAACGTATCCTGCTTCCACGTATGACACGAGTCCCGTTGTTGTCGTACCCGCCACCTTGTTCCGGATCCAATCAACTTCACCGGAAATCGTGAGATCGCCGTAGCTCAACGATCCGATTCCTCCGAACAGAGTGGTTTGGCTTCCGCTGCTTCCTTCTCTGGAGAACACATTTCCTCCAAGCCCGAGAAACAGATCTTCCGAGAGTTTGAAGATTCCCTCCGCTCTGCCAAGGAAAGCCTTGTTGCTCGATCCCCCGCCTCCGAAGCCATCAGCAGCGTTGTACACGCCTGCAGTTATTGAAACAGGCCCCGGGCTGATGCCCACCTCGCCTCCCGTCAGTTCCGAGCGACCCCGTTCAGGACTGAATCCGGTTTGATCGCGAATGAATGTCCGGTGATCGTCAACCTTCGTTCCGTAATTGGGAACAAACTTCCCTATTTTGATATGGCCGTTGGCGGGAAGAATGCTTAACAGGCCGAAAATCTCAAATCCGGAGTAAATACCTTTATCGATGTAGATGCTCACTTTGCGCGCAAGGCGGAAGTTCATATACACATCGCCCTGCATCTGAAAGAATGCATTATTAGTTACCGAACCACCGGTTGCCGAATCAGGAATCTGTTGAGCATAGAAAAGCGTCCTGACATCCGCCCCGATTGAGACAAACTCAGATAGTTTCGTGGAGAAGTCATCGAGGCCTAGTTCCTCGCTCCAGGTCGGCACAGGCAAGGCTTCGCGTCCGTACTGAAGTCCGAATGCCTGCCGCATACCCCCGCCCGAGGGATTAACGTGACAAGATTGACACTTGGCCCCCGTACGACTGGCAAACCGGGGCAGCGAGAATGAGGTTTCGGCCACGAGAAAGCACATTAGCAAAAAGCTCACAGGCATGCGTTTCATGAGGGGACTCTCCTGTTTGGATTCATTGAACAAGTTGACATGAGAATTATCGAGCGTTAAGAAGTGTGTCAATATAGCAAGACGATCTGAGGTAGTCAACAAAAGAAACTTGGAAGGAGTTGCGTCCGAGGTTTCAAGAACGTAAAAAGGCTCAGGGCTGCCACGTTGACTGGCAGCCCTGCTATCGATTCTCACTTCACCACTATCATCCTTCCGGTAGCGTTGAACGAGCCGCCGTTCATTCTGTAGAAGTAGGTTCCGCTGGGTTCGCCATCGGCATTCCAGCTGGTTCGGTAGGTGCCGGGCTGCTTCAACTCGTTCACCAATGTCGCAACTTCCTGCCCCAGGAGGTTGTACACCTTCAGCGAGACAAACTCCGCTGCTGCAACCTGATACTCAATGGTCGTGGAAGGGTTGAAGGGATTCGGGTAGTTCTGCCTCAATGCGAATTCGGAAGGAACCTCGTTGCTTACTCGAACATCGGTTGGCAACGCCCCGCTCCACGTAGTTGAACTCGGGCTGATGTTGATTGTGCCGCTACCGGGTTGCAGCGTATCGGCGGCCACAACGTTGACTGAGGCACCATTTTGCGCGATAAATTCGTAGCTCACTCTCCGCCCGGACGGCGTCCGGTCATCCTGCCGGATTCGCAGTGCCTGATGCGTTCCGAAGCTGCCCGGCAGCGTTATTGTTCCGAACGCATCAACCGTTTGGGTGACGCTGTGGCTGGTAACCTCATTGATAAGAGGGATGCCGAGCAGGCTCACTTGGAGAGTCTCCACATAGGCGTAATTCCAAGTCGTTCCGAGAGTGAGCGGCAACGAGTAGAAAACAATCTCCGGAGTATTCGTCATTCTCAAGATGGCGGTTCCGAACGGCGTCTGCCCGTCACCGGCTGCCCCCGGCACATACAGACTCGTGCCCAATCGCAGGTATTGATACACGGTACCGGTAATCCCTTCGAGAGTCTGCCGTGAGCGCAACGCATGTGTTGCCCCGGGAAACCACGCGGCATACGGGGTTCCTGCCACATTCACGCTGGTAAGCGTATCGACCCGGTGGGTGTTCAGAGAACCGAAATTCCATACGTTGGCGGTGGAACCGGGCGTTCCGATGTTTGCTGTCGCAGAAAGCGTGTCGGCGCGGCTGAAGCGAGAATTCCCGACTGTCAAGCCGGAAGAGATGTCTGTGGCGGTAATGGTAATCTGGGAAAACCCAACCGCAACACAGCATACAGACATGAACAAACCAAGAACTGTCTTCATACGACCTCCTTGTTATTTGAGTAAGTTGGATTGATATGGTTTCAAATCCATAAGTATACTCGAATAACGTCCCCCCGCCGTTTTCTCCTTCGATCCCAAAAAACACGAGTTGGTTGGATGGAACTTCCGGCTAAAGCTATCTCTATCTCAACTCAAAGTCAAGCATCGGATTTCTCAAAGCCAGGGAACAGCCGAAAGGATGGGATTTATGAATATGTTTTGTTGGATCGACCCCCGGGGGGTTGAATGAGTCTAGTCGCCTTAGTTCTGCACGTCGGAAGAAAAATGCGAGGGACCATAGCCTTGGCGACGCGCATAGTTTTCCAACTGCCGGGCCAGGAGTTTGCGTCCCCGATGAATCCGTGAACGAACAGTCCCGATAGGAGTCTGGGAGAACTCCGCAATTTCCTCGTATGTGCAGCCTTCAATGTCGCTCAGAATCAAAGCAGTCTGGTAATCAGACGGAAGAGTCTCGAGCGCTTTGGCAATCTCATCTCCTATCATCGCCTCATGCGCATCGGACGATCGGTAGTCGATCAGCAGTACCCTGCCCGTTCGCGAAACAGTGTCGTCGTGGTGTGTTCCCCCATCATCGAGAAAATCCATAGGAATGGTCTCGTACTGCTTGCGGCGGTAGTCGTTGATGTACGAATTCTTGCAGATCTGAAAAAGCCATGCACGACAGTTCGTACCTTCCTGATATGTATGAAACGATTTGCATGCCTTGAGCATTGTTTCCTGTACCAGATCGTTGGTGTAGTGCTCGTCACGGCACAGCTTGAATGCAAAGTTCCGGACAGCGTCGATGTGTGTAAGGGCTTCCTGAGTGAACAGGGGTTCGTTGTACATGGCATCACCGTTTATGGAAAAGAACTGATGGAGCATTGTCACTCCTTTCACGCAAGGCGCGTGCCAGGTAGAGTGGATCGAAAGCGAGCGAAAGCAGGCCGGTTTTGAGGTGATTGTACTGCGATTGTAGCATTTCCGCCACAGCCGGAGGCGGGCGTGAACGAACCGCTGTGGAATGTCCGCCACAATAAATTATGCGTGCAACACTTCGCTGAATGCCTCGACGTGCAGCCTGGCCGAAACATCCCAGCGAAAGTGTTGTGCCCTTTCAACCCCCCGAACAATCATCAATTGCCGGAGATGCGCGTCGGTCAACATTGTGCGCATCGCGCCTGCGATACTCTGCACGTCATACGGATCCACGTACAGTGCGGCATCAGCGCAGACTTCAGGCAAACATGAAACGTTCGAAACAACAACGGGGCAGCCGTGTGTCATGCCTTCCAGCGGCGGAAAGCCAAAGCCCTCATAGAACGACGGGAACACAAGGAGAGACGCCTTGTTGAGCAACTCTTCCATCTCTTCCGATGACACATGCCCGCGATACACAACCCTCCCCTCATCAAGGCCGCATCCCTCACGACAAAGAGAGCGCAGCCTGTGTTTCATACGCCGGGTTCCGTGTCCCGTCATGATCAGCCTATGCGGCACTTCATCCTTTATCAGACAAAATGCACGCAGCAGACCCTCAACATTCTTCATCCCGACAAGCCGTCCGGTGAAGAGAATGTATTTCTCGCCGGAGTTCTTCTTCATCTCGGTGGCAACCTGCAGTGATTGCCGGACACCGTTGTGAATGACCCTCACCTGCGCCTCGGTAAGCTGATAATGTTTGAGCAACAAATCCTTTGTATGTTGCGAAGGTGTAATTACCGACTTTGCCTTTCGCAGGGCAAATCCTAACAGATACTTGTAGTAGAAATACTGTTTCCGATGGCTGGCCTTGAACAACAACGGAATAATATCGTGAATGGTGACAATCTGATTCTTATGAAAGAACAATGCTTCGAGCTGGGTCGAGACAAAAATCAACGAACGTTTATGCATCAATGACAGAATGTTGGAGAACAACAAGCGCATCAAATGCCCCCGGAACCGGTAGTCGGGAGAGACACAGGAACTCACCCATCGAAGTTCGCATCGTTCAGAGAACCGGATGTCACGGATATGTTCGCGGCAGTTCTTGTTGACGTAGATGATGAACCGCAAGTCCGTTTGCAATTGCGCCAACTCGCGGATCAGGTTGAGTGTGTAAACCCCGAGGCCATCAATGTACTTGCCTAAATTTGTTGCGTTAATGATAACGGGCTCAGTCATAGTTACCTCCCGAAGTTCGATACGCATTGGCAACATCCAGTGACGAGCCATCCATTACAACCCGACCCTTGTCCAGCCACACGAGACGTTCGCATTGTGTGACGAGAAAATCCAGATTATGCGAAACAAACACCGTCGTCGTGCCGCTACGCATGAGGTGCTGCATTCGAACAACACATTTTCGCATGAAAAACTCATCCCCCACGCCGAATACTTCATCAACCAGCAGCACATCGGGCTGAACGTCCGTGGCAAGGGCAAACGCGAGCCGCGCATACATGCCCGAAGAGTATGCCTTCACCGGCTCATCAAAGAAATCCCCCAATTCCGAGAACTCGATGATCCCGGGAATTTTCTGTTCGATCTCCCGTTTCGAATATCCCATCAGGATTCCGGCCAGAACACAGTTTTCGCGGCCGGACAAATCCCCGTGGAATCCTATCCCCAGTTCGAGCAACGGAACGACATGTCTCTTCGTGTTGACGTAGACTCCGCCTGCTTGCGGCGTAATAACCCGCGCTATCACGCGCATCAGCGTCGTTTTGCCCGCTCCATTCCGGCCGATTATTCCCACATGCTCGCCGTCGCCAATGCTCAACGAAACATTTGCGAGCGCATAAAATCTCGGTTTCTCTTTCTCATCCAGTATGGTTGAAAGGGAGTATTTCAAGCTCCTCTGTTGAATAGCATGTTTGGAGAAGCTCACGCCGGCATTCGTAAGTTTGATGACAGGGTTCATGATGATCACAAATAGAAGTAGAATTCGTGTTTGTATTTGTCAACAGAATACAACCCGACAAGCAGAACCACCGCGCTGACACCGAATGCAACGCCCCAATCAGCGCTGCCCGGCCAGGATGCATAGTAGATTGGCTTCTGAAACAACGCCGCAAAGTACGTGATAGGATGGAACTGCAGCAGACGCCCCTGCAACGATCCGTCTGCAAACGCATCCGCACGAAACAGAATCGGTGAGGAGAAGAAGACAAGCATCAATCCCATTTGAACAATCGTCTTGACATCGCGGAAGAATGTGTACAACACAGCAGCGATCAATCCGCCCCCGAGCCCCAGCATCGCCCACGGAATGATTGCAAGAGGCAATACGACCAGGTGAATCGTGAACGAGTGATGGAAGAGCAAGAACAGTCCAAACACGACGGAAAGCGAGATGAGGAATTCGAGGCTTGCAACCATCCAGCGCGTCAGCGGCAGCGCGTAGGGAGAAACATACAGTTTCTTGAGCAGCCATTCACCTCCAACAATCGATTCCATGGAGGTATTGACTACTTTTTCGAAATAGCGCCAGGGCATTAATGCAGCAAACAGAAACACGGCATAGTCTGCAACATTCATCCCGTTAACAACGGAAAAGATGATGCTGAGTATCAGCAAAAAGAGTGCGGGCTCCAGAAAATTCCACAGAAAACCCAACGCTGTGTAACGGTATTTCAATTTCAGTTGGGTAAGAGCATAAAACCAGACGAACCGTTGTGCGATTGTAATGTCCATAATCATGCGGGGATGTACTGAGTGATCCTGTCAAATACTTCCGTGGAGTGCTGCAGGGGCTCGGCCACGGGATGACTTTTCACTTCAATCCGGTCAAACGCGCACGAGCCGTTCCTGATCTTTGCAAGAAGGGCGTAGCAATACTCGTCATCGGCATTCACATGAACCGTTCTCGCCATCCACCCGATTCGTTGTATCGGATGAGAAACTGATTCGACACATTCAACGGACTGTGACGCAAGAGTTTTGTAGCGATGCACGCGCAGATCCAGTTCGGGATTCCCGGTAATCGAGCCGGCATCAACCCGAAGCATCACTTCAAAAACTCTCCTCTGATTTCCCCACCAAAAATACTCCGTATGAAAGGGCGTTTCCGCATTGCCGCTTCGTTCTCGCCGATCAAAAAATCCGCCATGATCAGCACAGAACAGGGATGTTTCGCCGGGCAACCAGGAATAAGGATCTGCGGAGTGCGACGTGAGCGTTCTGAAGTTGAGACTGTAACTCGCTGACATAGTTGTCTGTCAGCGCTTCGTCTCATCAAGTCCGATTACCTGCAGCCGTTGCGTACTTCTCGCCGTCTTCTTTTTCCTGAGTGTGAATATCCCGCACGTGAAAGGATGTTTGCCGCGCAGGAGTTGAAGGTGCACACTTTCTTGCATGAACTTGCCGGGTAGGTTCGTTTCCGCGGAATATGACAGGTTGATCAGGTTCGAAGGAATCGGACGGTGGATTGTGTGATGCGAAATTCGGGCATCAAAAAGATTCTCGGCAACAAGGCCGCTTTCTGCAAGTATGTCTGCAAGAAAGGGAAACGAAAAAACGTAATTGTGTTCATCTTTGATTGGTTCGTTGCCGTACAGGACTTCCGTTGTGAACACATACACGCCGTCATCTTTCAAGACGCGGGCAACTTCGTTGAAGTGTTTCAGAAAATCTTCCCGCCCTCCTATGTGTTCAACCGCGCACGTTGAATAGCAGAAGTCGAACGTGTTGTCGGGAAACTGCAGGTCCCGCATATCCATCCGGAGGGCTTTCAGCTTCGCATCGTCAACCGGAAACGGCCTGTTTTCGCGAATGAATCCGTCGGGGCTTTCCGTCTTCGCACAATCCCACGACGTGTTCATCTCGTACAGATCGGTAATGACCAGTTGCCGGACATGCCGGGCAATCGCATACGCAACCAGCTCCTTCCCTCCTCCCATTGACAATCCGTATGTTTCGGGCTCAAGCTTGCCGCAGTCGCGAAGCGCTTGCACGATCATGGCAAACTCCCATTGCTTCCTATGGAACCGTGGAACTTCCCGCAGTTCCTTCCGGATGATCTCATTGATACCCGGACGAAACCAATCGGCTGCATCGCAGAGTTTGTTGTACGTGTTCATCATTCTTCCTTCGTAAAATTGTGTACGGTTGTAATAATCTCATCAATCGAAATATCCCCCATGCACACGCTTGTGCGCATGTTGGTGAGCTTACAGGGAATCTTGTCATTGCGCCAACAGGGCATACAGCCGAGTTTTGCGCGAACATCAATGAAACGGCAATTCGGATAATCCATTGTTCTGACCTTCCCGTCAATCGGGCCATAGAGGGCAACACAGGGGATGTTGAATGCGGCGGAAAGATGAACGAAGGAGGAATCGGGTGCCACGATTGCGCTGCATCCCGAGACGAGGGCAAACGCCTGCCGCATCGGCAACCCTTCGACTTTGGTAATGTTGGGTCCGTCGCAACCGCTGATCGGCTCGATGTCGAAGACAAGAACGTGATAGTGCCGGGAGAGCTGTACAACAAGTTGTTGCATGTGAGGGTAGTCGCGATAGACTTCGTCGGCATGCAGTTGAACGCCGATCACGGTCTTCCCTTCAAGCCCACGGCTTGCCCAGAAACTCTTCTGAAACTCCCTTTCTTCTTCCGTCACGAAGTAGCGCGGGAGCTTGCGCATTGTTCTTACAGTCCACCTGCCGAGTCCGAGATTTCCGGCAAAGAGTTCTATCCTGTTCTTGCGTACCTTCGGCGCCGTTCGCGACTCAAGTCGCGAAGCAGGACAATCAGTAAAATTGAACCACTTCTTGTACACGAAATGATTGAATGCCTCTTCCTCGACATCCAAAAGCTTCACATCCGGGTTGGCCTGAAAAACCGGGAAGTACCGGCGGGGAATGGCGAGATGGATTTCCGCTTCCCGATGTTTTCTTTTCAGTTCGTGAATGCCCGGTGTCATCATCAGAAAATCCCCGATCCCTCCCATCGCCCGTGTAATCAGAAAGCTGCGGCGCAACACATGCGAAACCGGCATCTGCTGTCCCTCACGGGGGGAAATACCCCCCGAAGCCGCTCTGTTGAGCAGATAGTTCACACAATACACGTACCCCAGAACGCAATACCTCAGAGCCTGCTCAATTCCGATGTAGCGCGTTGTCTTGAATCGTTCGGCGATGAAATACACACGATGCAGAAGAAACAGCGTCTTGTCGGAGGATGACACAGAACTGTCGAGGAATACGTTATGTGAGCGCCGGTAGGTCTTTCGAATCTGTTGGACGAACTGTCTGCGTTGTTTGATATCGGTATAGAAGTGCCTCAGTCCTTGAAACATGAGGCTCTTGTAGAATTCAATATTCCCCCTCAACAGTGATTCCTGACCGAGGTTGAACAATAACGTAGGAATCATGTTGCGGTCTGTTACCCGATACGGTCGCCTTGCAAGTGATGCAAGAAGTGATTCGGTTTCCGGAAACTTTCCCAACGTATTGAGCACGCCCGCCTTCCCCACCAGGCAACGAACGTAGAGATCGGGGAACTTGCCCACGTTCATCTCTATCGCCTGATCGTAACGCTCGAGGGCTTCATGAAGCAACGAGAGTTTCGTGAGTTCATCACTCCACAACAGAAGGGTTTCAAAAAGTTCTCGGGGGCAACTTCCGGTCTGCTGCGAGTTGCGAATGAAGAGATCCACCGTCTCACTGATAAACGCCTTCTCCTGATTGGCAGCGATCTCGGCTGAGACGGCAAGGTAGGCTCGCAGCTTCTTGATGCCACCAACCACAACTTCGTGCAGAATGTACTTGTTCGCGTATTGAATCCGGGATTCTTTTACGATGCTCTGAAAGATTCCGTGTACAACCTCGTATTGTCCCGAAAAAGCCATGTATTCCAACTCCGACACACTTACAGCCTTGCGCACCAAGTGAGCTATGTTTGCCGCGATATCAGCCAACATGGGGTGGTGCCTTTCGAAATGAGGCAGGAGGTACAAGAGAGACTTCCAGCAAACGGTACTCCTTGCGAGCCTCTGCCTGCAGAGCTTCGTACCGGAGTACGTCAAACCCTTCGGGCGACGGAATATCAAACGTGCGGCAAATGTTCAACGCGTCTTGATAATTCCCAACATGCACAAGACAGAAAATCTGGCGCAAGCGGCTTTCAGGGTCAAGTTGCGGCGAAAGACTCTGGACACGCCGGTACCATTTCAACGCTTCGAGAAAACGTTCTGACAATTCGAGAGCGTGCGCAAACCAATACATCCCGTGGAAATAGGCATCATTCCTGAGGTCAACAAGATCACCGTAATCGATTGCATAGCGAAAACAATCCGCCGCCTTGCTCACTTCGCGGACGTGCATGAACAACCAGCCTGTCCGGAAGAAGCTGTTCAACTTGCATTCGGGGATGCGCGTCAACTCCGCGGCACGGTTGTAGTGAGCAATTGCATTGGCAGTGTCCCCCAGGTTCTCTGCACACCAGCCACGATGGAACATCATATCTCCGGCATCGAAGGCCGGGTCGTCCGCGCATTGTTGAAAAAGACAGAGGGCCTCGCCAAAATGTCCGTCCCGCTCAAGTGCAAGCGCTTTTCGTAAGAGTGTTGGGTCTCCCATTGCAGTCTCTTGGATGATGGAATGGTGAAAGGAATCGTTCAAGTATAAGCCAAAGGATGTGCCACAACGCGAGGAGCAATCGCTTTCATGTTTTCAGACAATATGAACCGATTACTCTGAAACGATCCAACACATTGGGGAAAAGAGGTGACAGATTGGTGGAGAAAGATAGCGGGCAGTGTGGATAAAGCGCTACAGATACGGGGAAGAACAACGTGAGATGGGAAGGATGTAGAAAAAATCAACAGCCGATAGGCTACCCGGTCAACTTTCCGAACTGGGTTGCCAGCTTGGGGCCTATGCCGGCATCTTCATGTTTGAAGAAGACGAATGCCGTTTTCCAATCCTGGTCTTTCACACGCTTCATCCACTTCTTCAGTTCGGCTGCCGTATATCCCTCACGCCGCAAACGAAGGTAACCCCAGTTGGCGGTACTGACGAATGGGACTTCAAGCTTCTCATCAAAGTCGGCAATGCACAGAGAGGCATTATTCTCTTTGAGCAGGTCGAACGTCTCATCATCAAACCACGACACATGCCGGAATTCAACAGCAACTTTCACATCGCCTGCAAGCAACTTGAAGAATTGCCCGAGACGGTTGAGATCCTTTTTCATGTTTGGGGGGAGTTGAAAAAGGACGACGCCAAATTTATCGTCGAGCGTCCGGGCCACCCGTATCAGGTATTCTGTTTCATCGCCAACGTCTTTGAGTCGTTTGATATGAGTGATGCGTTGGGAGGCTTTGACGGAGAACCGAAACCCCGCAGGCACTTGTTCTCCCCATCCCTTCATCACGCTCTCAGTAGGAAGGCGGTAGAACGTGTTGTTGATTTCTACCGAGTTGAGTTGTGTTCCGTAATAGTGCAGAAACTCCTTGTCGGAAAGGTCTTCCGGATAGAAGTTGCCCTTCCATTCCTTGTAGCTATAGCCGCTTGTGCCGACAAAGAGTTCCATGCTATCACTATGTGGTCAGACCAAAGTATCGGATTCGGATTCTATTTTGCGAACGCCTTCTTGAAGAACGCTTTCATGTCGTTCCACGAATCGGCATCGGCCTTTGCGTTGTATGCGAGAGGCAGATTGAACGCTTTCCCTTTTTCGTCAGCTTCAGGATTCGTGAACGAATGGACGGCTCCCGCGTATGACTTGAGTGTGAAGTCCACCTTCGCATCCTTCATTTCTTTCTTGATTGCGTCAATATCGGATTTCGGTACGAACGGATCATCCGCCCCGTTGCAGACGAGAACCTTCGCTTTCACGGTTCCGGCTTTTGCGGGTTCCTGCGTGCCGAGACTTCCGTGAAAACTGACGACGCCTTTCACATCAACACCCATGCGGGCCATCGCGAGCACAATGCCCCCGCCGAAACAATAGCCGATTGCGCCAATCTTGCTATCGTTGACTGTTTCGTGCTTCTTCAGCAATTCGAGTGCTGCGAGGAATCGTTCTTTTGCAACGGGCAGGTTGGCAAACACCTCGCCAGAAAATTTGCCTGCATCCTCAGGATGCTCCGCCGTCTTTCCGTCGCCGTACATGTCAAGCGCAAGCGCCGTGTATCCCAACTCCGCCAACATGCGTGCCCGATTTCGAGCATACTCGTTGTGTCCCCACCATTCATGCACAACAAGAATCGCCGGACGCTTTCCATCAACAGATGCGTCATACGCAAGGTAACCCTTCATTGTCACTCCGTCCGTCGAGTATTCGACTTCTTCCCCCTTTATTTCCGCCTGAAGCGGGCCAACAACGAACAACAGCGCGAGAACGAAAATGAACCATCGCATAGGGATCCTCCTCTTAAAAAAATCAAAGAACATGGTACATACGTTTGTACACGTCGACACTTGATGGCGTGGATGAGTGACGTGCTCCGGTTGCAGAATGTGGAAGAAAAGATACGGGAAAGGGCAGTTGTGCGCAAGAAAAAAAGCCCGGCCGACGAATGCCGACCGGGCTGTTCACAAAATTCCGTCAGCGGGCTTCAGAGAATTGTGGTTGATCGACGATGATGACAAGATACCTATCCTGCCAGAATCTCTCCGGCTGGAGGATTCTCAATGTCGAAAGATTTCCTTCCGGTTCTGTTGTCGCGTAGAATGTCTCGCTTCTCCGCGGAAGAACATCTTTGATCCGTCCCTGCACATGAATAACTTCCTCGCGTGTCTTGTCAATCGGTTTGAAGTATGATTGATCGACTCCGCTCGCCATCAATGTTGTTGAACCGAGAAGGCCCCACAAGAAGCCCCCTTCGTCCGTGATGATGCCCCTGCTCTCCAACTCGTCGCTTGTTCCAGCAACGTAATATCCTGTGTTGATTGTCTTAAGCTGTTGCTCGATCGTGCTTTCCCTCTCGGCAATCAACGTTGTCTTCTCGGCAAGGGTAGTTTCAAGTCCCTGCACTCTGCTTTCCAGCATGGCAATGGATTGTTCACGCTCGACAAGCGTTTCGTTCAGATTTGTGATGAGCTTGTTGAGGCTCGCAATTTCACCGCTGAAAGACTTCATCTTTGCCTGCAAGCCGGCGATTTTCTTCCTGTTTTCCTTCAATGATACGCCAATATCAGCAATGTTCTGGAGCAACTTCTGGCGGGTTTCCGCATTGGCAATTTGAACAGGTCCCTCGGTTCCGGTGCGTTCGACGAGCTTTGCTTCTTTTGCCCGGGCTGCTTCCAAATCGGAGTACACGTCATTCACCGCGTTCATGATCTCGTCGAAGTACTTGTCACGCTCACTCAGATTGGTTTGCAGGGAGGCCTGATCGGCCTTCAACTGGGCAATCTGGTTCTGCAATTCCTCTTCTTTGTTGTTGCACCCCAGCACAAGCAGCATGCACAGCCCTGCGACAACGATTCCTGCTCTCATGGTACCCTCTCCACATAGTTAATAGATAGTGAACTACAACTGCGGAACAAAGGTAGAAGCATCGAGAATTGTATGCAACATGAAAAACGGCTATGAATGTCTTTTAATTGCCGTTTAATCAGCGCCGCGTGATTTGACAAAATGGATGAATATTGCTTACTCTTATGCACGTCAGAATGGCACGAACATCACAAATAGCGCAAGTCGGTAAACGCAAGATTGAACTCTCCAATCTACAGAAAGTCCTCTACCCCGACGACCACATCGTCAAGGCGGAATTGATTGAGTACTACTTGACGATTGCCCCGACAATTCTTGCGCACATCAAGGGGCGTCCGCTTTCGTTGGTAAGATTTCCGGATGGAATTGATGGGGAGAAGTTTTTTCAGAAGAACCGCCCCGAGTGGGCGCCGGAATGGCTTGAGTATGTTGCGCTCGGGAGTGGTGAGGAGAAGAAGGACTACATTCTCGCCACCGAAGCGGCATCGCTTGTCTGGCTTGCAAATCTTGCATGCATCGAACTGCATCAAATGCATTGCCGCGGCCCGAAGTATGACACGCCCGATTATTTTGTGTTCGATTTGGATCCGCCGGAGACATTCACCTTCCCGCAAGTCGCTGAGCTCGCGCTTGAGTTGAAGGAACATATCGAAACGTACGGCTATCATCCCTTCGTGAAAACGACAGGGCGGAGAGGCTTGCATATTCTCGTCCCCGTCGAGCCGAAATGGACTTTTGAGAAAGTGTTTCAGGCCGCTGAGGCTGTAGCAAAGCCCTTCGTAGCGGAACGTGAGAAAACAACAACGCTACACCTCAAGAAGGAGTATCGCAAAGGCCGTGTCTTCGTTGATATTTTCCGCAACCGGCCGTCGCAAACTATTGTCGCCCCGTATAGCGTGCGCGGCCTGCCCGGCGCCTCGGTTTCCGCACCGCTGACGTGGGATGAGCTGCCGGAGATCAAGCGTATCGCGGAACTGAACATCACTTCGGTAATCGAGCGCGTGAAGCAAAACGGCGACCCGTGGGAGGCCATTGCAGCATTTGCCGAACCTTTGCACACGGAAAAGAAATCCACCCTGAAAAAGAAGCTTCCGCCTTCCGCAAAACACAAAGAACCGGAGATGTTAGAAAAGTACAAGCAGAAACGGACTTTTGAGAAAACGCCCGAGCCGGTTCCCGCAGTCGCGTTGGGAGAAGGAAATGCATTCGTCGTTCACCGGCATCATGCATCGCGACTGCATTATGATTTGCGGTTAGAACAGGATGGCGTGTTGAAATCGTGGGCAGTGCCGAAGGGCCTGCCACCGCGGCCGGGTGTTATGCGGCTTTCGGTCGCAACGGAGGATCACCCTCTCGAGTATCTGAATTTTGAGGGGAAGATTCCCAAGGGACAGTACGGCGGCGGCGAGATGTGGGTATATGCCCGCGGGAAGTACGCAATCACAAAAGAGAAGAAGAACGGATTCTACTTCCGCCTTCAAAGCAAGGAAGTCAATGCCGAGTACCGAACGCATCAGACAAAAGGGAACGAGTGGCTTCTTGAACGTGTGGATCCGCCGCAGGTTGATTGGCTGCGTGAGCCGATCGAGCCGATGCTTGCAGGCAGCGCCGACAAACCGCCTGCTTCCGGCGACCATCTGTATGAAGTGAAATGGGATGGCATCCGCGCATTGATTTCGTTGGATGATGGACAACTGACGATCCGAACCAGAAACAAGATGGATATTACGAGCCGATTTCCCGAGTTGCTTGTTCCCGAGCAGGCGTTTCGTGCAACGACTGCCTTGTTTGATGCGGAGATTGTTTGTCTTGATGCAGCCGGAAAGCCTGTCTTCAAAAACGTCATTCACCGGATGCAGCAGACTGCCGAAGGCTCAATCGAGCGGGCCCGCGCAAAGTATCCTGCTGTGTGTTACGTGTTCGACTGCCTGTATCTCGACGGCCGGCCCATCATGAACGAGCCGCTTGTTCGTCGCAGAACGTGGATGGCAGATGCCATCAAGCGCGATACGCCGTATCGCGTCAGCGAAGTTGTTGAGGACGGAAAAGCGTTGTTTCATGCCGCGGCAGCAATGGGATTGGAAGGTATCATGGCAAAGGAGAAAAGCAGCGTCTACCAGCCCGGCAAAAGAACGACGGGCTGGCTGAAGATCAAGACCCGTCAAACGACAGAGTGTTTCATTATCGGTTACACGAAAGGAAAAGGAAACCGTGAATCCGAATTCGGCGCGCTGCATCTCGCTCAAGCGGAAAACGGAAATTTGCGCTACGTCGGAAAAGTCGGTACCGGCTTCGACGCAAAGATGATGAAGGAGATTTACGGGGAACTGAAGTCCGTCAAAACCATCAAACGCCCGGTCAAAGAAAAGCCGCTCGACGATGCCTCTTCCACCTACATCGAACCGAAACTCTTCTGCGAAGTCCAGTACGCTTCATGGACGAAAGACAAGATGTTGCGCGAGCCGGTATTTGTGAGGATGAGACCGGATATGTAACAAAAAAGCCCCTGTTTCCGGGGGCTTTTGCATCTAAGAGTCTATCTCAGTTTCCAACTTGAGAGATCGTTCCCTGCACCGACGTACCGAAGGAGAGCGTGAAAACATTGCCTTGACCGTTTGCCACACCTGATCCCGAGGCGCCCTGAAAACGACCCGTGCCTCCTGTAATTTCCAAATCTGCTACAAAGCCGATATTCCCCAGAGCATCAAAAGTTGTCGAGCCGTTACGAACCGTGTAGAGGCCGAACAACCGATCACCGTTGGCAGCGGTCATCACGCCAGTCCAAGTACCGCTTCGAACGATCATGGTTTGGCCGGGAATGTCAACTTCGACTTCGGGGAAGATAATCGCGGCATTCACGCGGCCCAAATGCGATATGTTTCCCTGTGCCGCCACCTCCCACCTGAATATTCCGGGCGAGATGACCGAGGGGGAAACGGTACCGTTGAGACTGCCTCCTATGGGAACCTGTCGCTTTTCGAGCGTCGCAGGCACTGCATTCGATGCAGAGTCAATTCCCCCCTCGGAAGAACACCCTGCCACCATCACAAGCAGGGCTGTTGCCAGCAGCAAGAAGCATCATACGACCCCCTCAAAGGTTTAGTTTGTTGGTTGGACGGGTTTTCAGCCCGGATGGGCATCGTCAATGTACTGCAGTGGGAAGAATCAATTGTTTTCGACTTCATTCAGGAACCGCGCTTCTTCGAGCATGGGTTGAAAACAAAAAGGGCGTCCCGAAGTCTCGGGACGCCCTACGTAAAAATCTGGCAGCGACCTACTCTCCCACACAGTTACCCGAGTAGTACCATCGGCGCTGAAGGGCTTAACTGCCGAGTTCGGAATGGGATCGGGTGTAACACCTTCGCTATAGCCACCAGAATATGTCAAAGAGTTGACAATCGGAAGAGCATTTCCAACATCACGTTGGGCGCTTTCCCATATGCTTATTGATGTACCCTAAAGAACAATGTTCCGAGTCAATAAAAATAATGGTTAAGTCGCACGACCTATTAGTACCACTCGACTGAGTACATTACTGTACGTACATCTGTGGCCTATCAACCTCGTCATCTTCGAGGGGTCTTTAGGGGCCGAAGCCCGGGATACCTCATCTTGGAGTGGGTTTCGCACTTAGATGCTTTCAGCGCTTATCCCATCCGGACATGGCTACCCTGCGTTTGCCACTGGCGTGACAACAGGTACACCGTAGGTCCGTTCATTCCGGTCCTCTCGTACTAAGAACGACGCTCCTCAAGTATCCTCCGCCCGCATAGGATAGGGACCGAACTGTCTCACGACGTTCTGAACCCAGCTCACGTACCACTTTAATTGGCGAACAGCCAAACCCTTGGGACCTTCTCCAGCCCCAGGATGTGATGAGCCGACATCGAGGTGCCAAACCTCGCCGTCGATATGAACTCTTGGGCGAGATCAGCCTGTTATCCCCGGAGTAGCTTTTATCCTTTGAGCGATGGCACTTCCACGTGCTACCATCGGATCACTAAGTCCTGCTTTCGCACCTGCTCGACCTGTCCGTCTCGCAGTTAAGCTCCCTTATGCCTTTACACTCGTCGCATGATTACCAACCATGCTGAGGGAACCATTGAGAGCCTCCGTTACAATTTAGGAGGCGACCGCCCCAGTCAAACTACCCGCCTAACACGGTCCCTCTGCCGGATCACGGCAGGAGGTTAGAATTCAAATAAAGCAAGGGTGGTATTTCACTGGTGACTCCACCGAAGCTAGCGCCCCGGCTTCAACGTCTCCCACCTATGCTACACATGTTTTACCCGAACCCAATGTTAAGGTATAGTAAAGCTTCACGGGGTCTTTCCGTCCATATGCGGGTAACCGGCGTCTTCACCGGTACCACAAGTTCGCCGAGCCCATGGTCGAGACAGTGACCAAATCGTTACACCATTCGTGCAGGTCGGAACTTACCCGACAAGGAATTTCGCTACCTTAGGACCGTTCTCGTTTGTTACTTCCCGTTCAGGATCGAACGAGAGGCAAACCATTTCCGGTTTGCTCTCTGCATCGCTGCAGAGGACGGACTATATCATTCCCAGTTTGTCTCACGAACTGGGATTTGGCGTATAGTCTCTGAGGATACATCAAATGATTTCAGAATCTCTTCATCGGAGAATTTTCTCTTCCCTCCATCGTTCATCTCGTTGCGCAATTTCAGGATTTTTCTGATACCCTCCTTCGTCAGATGGTCTTCGTTGTCAATCATCGCAACGATCTGCTGGAAGATTTGAAAGTCCTTCTTCTTTTTTGCTGAAAGAAATCCAAATCGTTTGAAGAAGGGAATCACATTTTCCCGGATTGCATTGAGATTGTTCACTTCGTAATACCAGACTCCATCAGGTCTCGTTCGCATCGTCCCACAACCCAAGTGCCTCTTGAACAATGCGAGAATCACTTTGTCTTTTTGTGAGATGTTAAAGCATGCCGAGACCTTCCAGGGTATCCGGTAGTCTGAACGTGGTCGGAATGAGAAGTTGAAGCTTCCTTCGCCATCGGCAAAACCTGCGAGGTAATAGCCGATGTGAGGCGGTACAGATTTGAGATTGTTCATTTGATGTCTTTCCTGCTGATTGTCCGCTACCCAAGATTTTCATCCCGAATTCACTCACGCATTGTCACTGCTTTCATAAGTGAGAACGAGTAGCGTGAGATGCTACGGAGTTTCCAGCATATAGCCAAATTTTACAACTACAACACTGCGTTCCACTTTACAGCGGAAGGTCCATGCAGTTTTTATAGTTACGGCCGCCGTTTACCGGGGCTTCGGTTCAAAGCTTCTCCCCTTGCGAGGATGACCTCTCTCCTTAACCTTCCGGCACCGGGCAGGTGTCACACCTTATACGTCGTCTTTACGACTTAGCAAAGTGATGTGTTTTTGTTAAACAGTCGCTTGGCCCGTTTCACTGCGATCCTGATCAGCTTTGGAGAGTAAATCTCCTGACCAATCAAGACACCCTTTATCCCGAAGTTACAGGGTCAGTTTGCCGAGTTCCTTGACCATGGCTCACTCGAGCACCTTAGGACATTTATCCTCATC
>JAHBUR010000009.1:150000-151083 GCA_019637975.1 Bacteroidota bacterium
CAGTTGCTGGCAGTTTTCCACATCGCGTCCAAAGACGATGCCGCCGGCGCCGGGATGAGTCTTGCGCAATTCCAAGAGCTGCTGATGGGCTTCTTTGAGCAGTCCCTGCACGTAGGCCCCGGTCGGCTCCAGGGCGGTGCGCAGCCGGTCCGCTTCAAAGTTGCGTTCCAAGAAGGTGGAAAAACTGGCGGCGAAAGACTTGCCGTCCCGCTCCCACTCGAATTCCCCGTCATGGTGTGGGAAGTAGAGCGGGGCGCAATAGTTGTCGCGTAAGGCTTCCCCGTAGCCGTAGCTATAGTCGCTGATGCTCTCGCCCCGATCCCCGTTTTGATAGCGCACGAAAGGGATGGGGTTGTTGTCGGACCGGAAAGGCGTACCGGAGAGCATCAGGCGCCGGTGGGCGGCGTTGAAAACCAGGCGCAGGGCCTCGCCCCAGGACTTGCTGTCGCCGGCGTGGTGGACTTCGTCGAGAATAACCAGGGTACGCCGGCGGTCGCGGGCGCGGAAGGCGTCGGCGTCCATTCCCAGCCGTTGATAGGTAAAGACGCGTCCCACGCAGTCCCGGGATTCCTGGGCATTCTCGGGATCCAGAGCCAGGCCCCAGGAGGCGAACTCGCGCTGCCACTGCTCACAGATGTGGGTGGACGGTCCCACAATGTCGATGCGATCCACCGCCCCCCGGCGCAGTTCGTTGTAGGCCAACATGACCGCGAATTTGGTCTTGCCGGCGCCCGGACAGGCGTTGACGGAAAAGTCCTTAAACGGATGTTGAGTATAGGCGGCGTAGGCTTGCTTGGCCCAGATACGGGGTTCGAAGCCAACCGGTACGCGTAGCCGGACCTGAGGTTGAGCAGTCACTAAGGGTGCATGATGCGTACCCCATGGAATATTTGTCAAGCCGGAGCAAAGGTTCGGTTCGACGGGACAGCTAACATGGGGGAATGCTGAAATACCTTCTGGCCGGCCTGCTTTTGGCCGGCGCCGTGCTGCCCAGCGACACCCTGGAATCGCAAGGCCGGCGCTGGACTTACTACAGCGTGTCGCCGAGCGCGCCCGGTGAGCCGCCGCCGTTGATTTTGTTAT